>JAAYYX010000156.1 GCA_012515135.1 Clostridiales bacterium
GAAGACTTCTTTCCCGTCTTTCTGCAGAGATAATCTGCGGTAACTTCTCCGTTTTCGGCGATCAGTCCGAAAACTGTTTTTTCTGCGAGACCCAGAGATGCTTCTGCCTCTTCCGTTTCTTTTCTTTTTATACTGAGGTCATCCAACAGGTCATCAATTTTTGATATCATTATTGCCCCGTCTCTTATTAATTTGTTTGATCCCATGTTGTATATGCTGTTTATGTTCCCGGGCACTGCATATACATCACGACCCTGTTCGGCGGCCAGCTCAGCCGTGATCAGTGCTCCGCTGTTAAGCCCGGCTGATATTACAACAGCCGCTTCTGATAAGCCGCTGATTATCCTGTTCCTTCTGGGAAAAGTGTAGAAAGAAGGCGCATGTCCTTTTGGATACTCGGAGATCACAAGCCCGCATTTTTCTATTTGCTCTTTTAATCTGCCGTTTGCTGCCGGATAACATATATCTATTCCGGATCCCAGTACTGCTATCGTAGAGCCTTTTTTGGCAAGAGCTCCCTTATGAGCGTATGAATCGATACCCAGCGCCATTCCGCTTACCACAGTCATATCATGCTCTGCCATTCTTGATCCGGTTTTATATGCCGCCCATTTCCCGTACTCCGAAGTTTTTCTTGATCCCACCACTGCGATGCATCTTTTTTTCAATAGCGAAATATCTCCTCTGTAATAGAGTATTCGGGGCGGATCTTTTATTTCTTTCAGCAGCCCGGGATATTCTTTTTCGTTTATCATAACTTTTTTTATTTCTATATCTTCTGCCATTTATTTTTCTCTCCTGTAAAGCTGATCCATCCCCCGATATTGCAACGCCTCCGCCAGATGATCCACAGTTATATCAGCGCTTTCTTCCATATCTGCTATGGTTCTTGCCAGCTTTATCATCCTCTTATATGTTCTCATACTCAGAGCAAAAGACTCATATGCTTTCTGCATGAATGTCTTTTCTTTTTCACCAAGAAAGCAGGATTTTTTTTCAAGTTTCCCGCTGAGCTGTGAGTTGAAAAAAATCTTTGTCCCTCGGTAACGGTATAGCTGTCTTTTTCTGGCGATCATGACCTTTTCTCTCATTTCCCAAGAGGTCATGCCCTTCTGTTCTCCTTCAATATCCTTGTATTTCATTCTGCCAACGGTAACATGTATGTCGATCCTGTCAAGGATGGGTCCCGAAAGTTTTGACATATAACTTGCTATTTCGCTGCCGGTACATGTGCAGACATGATCCGGATCTCCCGCATATCCGCACTTGCAAGGATTGCTTGCCGCAACCAGTATTACCTTGCCCGGGAAAAAAAGAGTTCCTCCCCTTCTTGTTACGCATATCTTTTCTTCTTCAAGGGGCTGTCTCATGGCATCCAGGATCTTTATACTGAACTGGGGGATCTCATCCATGAAAAGCACCCCGTAATGGGCCAGGGAAAACTCTCCGGGTTTTGGTCTGAACCCGCCACCGAACATTGCACTTACTGTGACATTATGATGAGGACTCCTGAAAGGCCTTTCTTCTATCAACGGCCTTTTTTCATCCAGAAGCCCTGCGATGCTGTATATTTTGCTCACCTGAAGTTTCTCTTCATAGGTCATGGGCGGCAGTATGGTGGGAAGTCTTCTGGCCAGCATGGTCTTTCCGGATCCCGGAGGTCCGGTCATGAGTATGCCGTGTGCTCCGGCAGCACAAAGCATCATTGCTCTTTTTGCATTTTCCTGTCCTGCCACATCGGCATAGTCAACAGGAGGTGCTCCCCGTTCATATGCTGTCTCCCTTGAGCTGTAAGGAAGAGGCACATTCCCTTTCATTATCTTTACTGCTTCCGAAAGTGTCCCTACAGGATATACTTTTGCCCCTTGCACCATGGATGCCTCCCTGGCATTTGCTGCAGGAAGTATGATTTTTCTGATGCCGTTTTCACAAAGACAGGCTGCCAGAGGCAATGCTCCTTTTATATGATTCACCCGCCCGTCCAGTGAAAGTTCTCCCAAAAATCCAAGATCTTCAGTCTTTGGATCTGTTCCCGAAGCAGCCGATAAAATGCCCGCCGCAATGGGCAAATCAAAATGACTGCCTTCTTTTCTTGTTCCTGCCGGAGACAAATTGACTATCACTTTTTTTTGAGGATACTCATATCCTGAATTTATTATGGCTGAATGTATCCTTTCTTTTGCTTCTTTTATTGTTGCATCGGCAAGACCCACAACATTAAAGCCGGGTATACCTCTTTTTAGATCTGTCTCTACTCTTACCACATCTCCGTCTATACCGGAAAGAGAAGCAGTCCTGATCTCGGAAAGCATTATCGTCCCTGCCTTTCATCGATATAACATATCATATCAATGCATTCTCCAGATGATTTACATATATCTCCGCCACATCAAAACGCATATCCATACCTCTGATATTGAACTTATGCATATAAAATGCCGCTGCTTTGATCATATGGTGCCTCTTTACATCGCCAACGGCTTCTGCCGGTGATCCGTAACCTTTTCCCGTACGTGTTTTCACTTCGACAAAGACCATAACATTGCCCCTTTTGGCAACTATATCTATTTCTCCTGCTTTGCATCTGAAGTTCTTTACCAGTATCATGTAACCTTTTGATTCCATATCTGCCGCAGCCAGCTCTTCGCCAAGGCGTCCTTTTTCGTTTCTGTTCATTAACTTGCCTCCTTTTGATAAAAATAAGGGAAAGCTCCGATGTCTTACATCGAAACTTTCCCTTACCCTGATATTCATCATACCTTTATATATGGAAAATGTCAACCATTTTTTACCAGTTATTTTTTACCATTTTATTAGTCTTGTTTTCACTTGCTTTTTTTGACTTCTGCCACCATTATCAAAAAGCGAACTTTTCTATGGCCTCTGCCACTCCATCCTCGTTGTTGGTGCCGGTTATATAAGATGCTATTTCTTTTATCACATCCTTTGCATTGCCCACGGCCACAGGTAGTCCCGCTTCCATGAGCATATCTTTGTCATTCAGGCTATCACCGCATGCCATGATCTCTTTTTTATGGACATCCAGAATGTGGCAAAGCTCTTCCAGTGCCGCTGCTTTGCTGGTGGTCGCTCCTCCCAGCTCCCAGTTGTTGTCCAGAGAAGATGTGACAGTCACATTCGATATTTCCGAAAGCACACGCCACATTCTTTTTTTGTCTTCCTGATCATCAAAAAAAATATTTATATTTTCTATCGCGTCCTTATGCTCAATCATGAAACCCATGGCATCTTCCACAGGATTGCGTGTCCTGAGCACGTAATCCCTGTATCTGTATGTTATTCCACCACTGGCTATTTCATCATAGTTTTTCTTTTCTATGTATGCTTTTCCGTCAGTAAAAACTTCTGTCATATAGTCATAGCGGCTCAGTACATCTGCAGACTCTTCAACTGAAAAAGGGTCCATGCAGTTGCTCATCAGAGTTTCGCCGCTGCGCAGATCTTTTATCTGGGCCCCGTTTGAGGTCAGCGCATATTGGATCCCGCAGATCCCTATTATTTCTTCAGGCAGAGCAGAATAGCATCTCCCCGTGGCAATAACCACATTTATGCCTTTTGATATGGCCTTTTCCAGGACATTTCTCGTCCTTTCTGTGAGTCTGCCTTTACTGTTCAATGTGGTCCCGTCAAGATCCAGTGCTATAAGTTTTATGGTCATTTTAGTGTCTCCTTGAATTCTTTGTTGTTTTTTCTCACATACTTCATTGTGCAGGCATCGCCGTGGCCGGGATATATGATCATATCATTTCCCCAAAGAGATATTATATTTCTGATGCTGTCCTGCATTTCTTTTTCTGAGCCGTCGGAAAGGTCGGTGCGGCCAAGGTCTACATTGAATACGGTGTCCCCGGTAAAAACAGCCTTGCTTTTTTCCGAATAATAACATACTCCTCCATGGGTATGACCCGGTGTATGGATCACTCTTATTTCCTCTTCATCAAGCAAAAAAATTTCACCGTCTTCCATGGGCACGGCTTCATTTTTGTACTTGTCAATATCCTGTCTATGTATAAAAACAGGGCAGTCTGTTTCCCGGGCGGTTTTGTCGGCAGCTCCCACGTGGTCATAGTGGTGATGAGTCAGCAGTATTCCTTTGCAGCAAAGATCGTTTTTCTGCACGAAATCTATGAATTTATTTGCTTTATACCCCGGATCTATTATATAACACGTCTTTTTCCCCTTTTTATATATGATATATCCGTTACTTTTGAGCACTCCCCCTGTGAATGTTTTTATTTCCATTTTATGATATCAGCCTTTCTTTTTTATAAATATGCCCCAATAATTACGTTTTGATATATTTTATTGTATTTCAAGTCAACTTGCAAATAAATGTTGAAAAACAATTTAATAGTGGTAGAATGTCCTTAAATGCAAAAATAGAAAGGTTTATTCCAATGAAAATCGCGATCGTAGGAGCAGGAAAACTGGGCCACAAAGTGGCTGATGCCCTGCTTGGCGGAGATCACTCCGTAACGGTAATAGATAAAAATGAACAGACGCTCCAAAAACTGCAGTCTCAGATGGATATAATGACAGTTGCCGCAAATGCAAAGCAGATATCCGTCTTAAAAGATCTGCATATTTCTTCTTATGATTTTCTTCTGGCCGCCACGGACAGAGACGAAAAAAATATAGTAATAGCTTCCTTTGCAAAAAAACTGGGCTGTTCCAAGGTAATAGCAAGGGTAAGAGACCCGGAGCATATGAATCAGCTGGATTTTATCAGGGATACAATGTCCATAGATTTCACTGTCAATCCGGATCTTGCCATAACCATGGAAATATACAAATATCTTGTTGAAAAATACACCCTGAGCAATGGAATATATACCAGCGGCAAAGTATCTTTTCTTGAGTTTTATGCCGATAAAATGCCCGTTCTTATTGACATGTCCGTATCAAACCTTAAATCAGTACTTCCCGGTATGCTGCTGGTGGCCATCTCAAGAAACGGCAAGGTTATAATCCCCCACGGAAATACGGTAATAGAAGCAGAAGACTGTCTTTATATAGTGGGAGAAAAAGCCCCGGTAACGGCTCTCAGCAAAAAAGTCCAGGAAAAAGGCAAATGGACCGATATCCAGAAGGTCATGATAATAGGCGGCGGTAAAACCGGTCTTTATCTTTCACAGAAACTTGCCGATTTCGGAGCTTCCGTAAAGATAATAGAGCAGAACAAGGAACGTTGTCATTACCTTTCAGAACATCTTGAAGACGTCATGATACTCCACGGCGACGGGACCGATCTTTCTTTACTTGAAGAAGAAAATCTTGACGAAATGGATGCTTTCGTAACCGCCACGGGCTATGACGAAGATAATCTGCTTCTGGCTCTCATGGCGAAATCTCACCATATAGAAGATGTGATCGCCAAAGTAAGCCGGGGGATATATACGGACATGATATCAAAAATGGGCGTTGATATGGCCCTTAACCCTCTGGATATAACAGCCAGCAATATCTTAAGGATAATACAGGGAGACCAGCGGGTACTGTCTTCCCAGCTCATAGAAGGTCAGGCTGAAATAATTGAGATCGTTGCCGGCGATCATATGAAACTGACAGACAAAGCCCTTAAAGATATGAAACTTCCTGAAGGAGTCATAATAGCTGCCATACACAGGGGCCTCGAACTGATAATCCCGTCAGGCGATACTGTAATAAAAGAAGGCGACAAAGTAATAGCCCTTTGCCTTTTGTCCGAAGTCGCCGCCATGGAAAAGCTGCTTTGTACAAAAGGAGTGACGGATTTCCTGAAATAGGAGATGTTGATTGATGGATCTTAATCTGCGTGTTCTTAATCAAGTGACCGGCATCCTTTTGCTCGTGTCCGGCTGCTCTATGATCCTGCCGGCTTTGGTAGCAGTTATATATGGGGAGACCTCAAGCCTATTAGCCTTCGTAAAGGTGCTGATACCCTCTGTATTTATAGGTGCTATTCTTGTCATATTTGCCAGACCGAAAAATGTGCACATGCGCATGCGGGACGGTTTTCTAATAGTGTCCGTATGCTGGTTGTTGCTTTCATTGATCGGTGCGCTTCCTTTTGTTATTTCCGGAAGTATCCCAAATTATATAGATGCTTTTTTTGAAACATGTTCCGGATACAGTACGACAGGCGCAACAATACTTACAGATATTGAATCACTGCCAAGATCAATGCTTTTCTGGCGTTCTTTCACCCACTGGATAGGTGGAATGGGAGTGCTGGTACTGGCCGTGGCTCTGCTTCCCGCCCTGGGTATCGGAGGACAGTTTATCGCAAAGGCCGAATCCCCGGGACCCACCCTCTCAAAACTGACCCCAAAGATATCGGATACGGCAAGGCTTTTCTATATCCTTTACCTTGTATTTACAGTAATTGAGATCATCCTTCTTCTTATGGGAGGAGTGAACATTTATGATGCATGTATACATACTTTCGGTACAGTCGGTACCGGCGGTTTTTCCAGTTATAATGCCGGCATCGCTGCCTTTGACAGTCTTTATGTGGAAATCATACTGACGATCTTCATGTTCGTTTCAGGTGCAAGCTACTATCTTTACTTCCTGGCTCTTCAAAACGGCGTCAGGAATTTTTTGCGTGACTCCGAATTCAAGCTGTATTTTCTGATTTTTGCAGTATCCTCAGTTTTGATCGC
>JAAYYX010000157.1 GCA_012515135.1 Clostridiales bacterium
AAGCAGCGCCGAAAGGTATACCTTGGCAAAACAGCGATAAAGCAGCGCCGAAAGGAGAACGGTTTGGCAGATATTTTCACCATAAAAACCGAACGGGGAAAAATAATAATAACAAAGAATGCCATCAGCAAGATAGTCAGCAATGCTGTGAATGAATTTGACGGCAGCGTTTTCATAACCAACCAGAAAGGAAGGTTTTTCGGTATAGCAGGCAGGATCGCCGGGCTCAACGAAAGCGGCAATATTGAGATCAGTTTTTCCGAAGAGGGTGTCGATATACGTGTTTTTATTGTTGTCAGATTCGGGACCAGCATAGGCATGGTGACCACAAAGCTTATGGATTCCATACATGAAGGTGTAGAAAGAGTAATGGGAATCGAGCCCAAAAGCGTGGCGGTGGTAATGGCGGGGACTATTTCAAGGACCATGGCCAAAAGGAACCTTGAAATAAAGAAAAGATATGATGGAAAACGTTAAATACTTAAAAGGAGTGGGCAATAAAAAAGAAACGCTTTTGGCAAAACTTGGAATAAGGACGATAGAAGATCTTCTTTATTTTTTCCCGAGAGATTACCAAGACAGACGTAGCACAAAAACATTTTATGATCTTGAAAACGGTGAAACGGCTCTGGCAAAGGGCCGTGTTTTGATGGTAATAAAAAACAAATACCGCTACGGCAAAAAACAGACTCTCAGAATACTTGCTGAAGACACCTCCGGAAATGCCGATACGGACGCCACCTCCGGGAATGCCGATACGGACGCCGCCTCCGGAAATGCCGATACGGATGCCGCTGAAACGGGAAAAAACGACTACAGAATCGGACATAGGGGAAACGATGCTCCGGTAATGGAAATCATCTTTTTCAATGCCCGTTATCTGGCAGACAACATAAAACAAGGAGAAGAATATTTCTTTTACGGCAGAGCAAAAGTTGACGAAGGGCCATACACAAAAAAGAAGATACAAATGATACACCCTGAGTTTTCCAAGGTCAGCAAAGCTTCCCTAAAAGGCATAATACCGGTGTATCCTCTTACCGCCGGCCTGAGTCAGAATGAAATGCGCAAATGGCAGAAACAGGCGGCGCAGATCTGGCAAATAGAAGAATTCATGCCCGATGAAATACTAGAAAAAAACAATCTTTGCCCTTTGGAACACGCACTCAAAAACATCCATTTTCCCGGATCCGCCAAGAAAGATAAAGACAGCCAAAAATGCCGGACTTCGGACAAAGATGCAGATTGGGGTATGGAAGAGGAATCGGAGGTCTCAAAAAACATCGGATATGAACGGCAGGCATTGAAAGAAGCCAAATTCCGACTGATATTCGATGAACTTTTTTTGCTGCAGCTTGGGCTCCAGATCATGAAAAACAAAGCGGCTTCAGACAAAAAAGGTCTGGCAATGAAAGCCGTCGCACAGGATTTCATAAACAGCTTTCCTTACAGCCTGACAGATGCTCAGACCCGTGTCATAAAAGAAATTGAAAGTGATATGGAAAGAGACAGACCCATGAACAGGCTGATACAGGGGGATGTGGGCTCCGGTAAAACAGCAGTGGCGGAAGCGGCCCTTTACAAGGCAGTAAGAAGCGGCTTTCAGGGAATCATGATGGCGCCCACGGAACTTCTTGCCCGGCAGCACTTTGA
>JAAYYX010000158.1 GCA_012515135.1 Clostridiales bacterium
CAGGCGGAAACAGAGGAAGCAGCAGAAGAAGAAACACAGGCGGAAACAGAGGAAGCAAAAGAAAAAGCAGATGAAGAATAAAAAAACACCAATGAGAAGATGCGTAGGATGTATGTCGTCCAGACCAAAGAACGAGCTCATAAGGATCGCCGCCTATGAAGGAGATGTAAGTATAGATCCCACAGGAAAAGCCAAAGGGCGTGGTGTATATGTCTGCCCGGATCTGCAGTGCCTTAAAAAAGCGGAGAAAAGAAACGCTTTGGCCAGAAGTCTTTCCGTGGAAATATCAAAAGAACAGATGGAAAAACTTTTTGAGGAGCTGAGAACATATGAGGCAAAAGATTGAAAGCTATCTTGGGCTTGCCAGAAAAGCCGGAAAGCTACTGGCAGGATACAATAAATGTCTTGATGCAATTGAAAGAGGCAAAATAAAACTTCTAATAATAAGTGAAGATGTATCGGAGAACAGCATGAAAAAAATGATCAAGCTGGCAGAAAGCAAAAAAACAAAATACAGGATATATGGACAAAGCGAAGAAACCGGTCATATTACCGGCAATCCCGGAAGGGGCATATTCGGTATCACAGACAATAATTTCGCTGAGGCTGTAATAAAAGAAATAGATCAAAAAGAATTTGAAAAAAAGGAGGTGTTCTAGACAATGAAAGTACATGAGTTAGCAAAAAAGCTTGACATGAGCAGTAAAGAGCTTATAGAAAAAGCAAAATCAATAGGGATCGAAGTGACTTCGGCCAATAGCGCATTATCTGAAATTGACGAAAAAACACTTGAAAATGCCATTAAAGCAAAAAGAAAAAAGGACACCGAGACAAAAATAGTAAGGGTCGCATCAAAAAAGAAAGACATTGATGAGAAGGAGCCTCATGTTACCGTTAGAGCAGCTAACGTGAAGACTCCTGCAGGCAAAACTTCAAAGGTAAGGAAAAAGACTGCAGAAGAAGAACCCGTTATCACAAGAAGGCCCCCCATAGGAAAACCTGTTGTTCCAAAAGAAGTCGAAAAAAGAGCAGCCAGACCTGTTGGTAAACCTTTGCCCAAAAAAATAGAGGGAGAAGACGAGGCCACTGAAAAACCCACTGTTACAAAGAAGGCGGCCATAGCAAAAAAAGCTGAGGAAGCCAACAAAACCATAAGAAAAGAACAGAGGGAAAAGCCCAAAGTAAAAATAATCAAGTCCGCAAAGGAGCAGAAAGCCGAAGCTGAGGCAAAAGAAAAAAAGGAAAGAGAAGAAAAAAGAGCAGAGGCTAAAAGACCCAAAACAGGAGCCGAAAGGCCTTCGGTAAGACCCGAAAGACCAAAGGCCGGGGGCGAAAGAGCTTCGGCAAGGCCCGAACGACCTGCAAGGAAGCCATCCTCAAAAGAGGCTGCTTCTGAAAAGCCCGCAGCAAAAAAAGAGGACAGGACAAAGAAAGGTAAACCCAAGGAAAAAGAAAGAGATAAATTCGGCAAACTTGAAAAAGGAAAAAGGAGCCGCAGACCGGGGGGGTATGAAGTACTTTCCCTTGAGAAAAAAGCAAAGAAAAAGCATGTGAAACAAAAGATATCGGAAGAGCCGGAAATAGAAGAAGCGCCGCTGCCGGCAGGAACAAAAGTGATAAATGTTCCCATAACAGTAGGGGGACTGGCAGAGCAGATAGATGTTTCGGTTTCAAAGATAATAATGACTCTCATGGGACTGGGCAAGATCACAAATATCAATGCGAATATCGATGAAGACACATTGCTTATATTGGCAGAAGAGCTTGGTATGAATGTTATTGTAGGCAGTGTTGAACAGGAGACTGAAGAAGAAGGTCTTGAGATATTTGATGACAGAGAGACAGACCTTATGCCCAGACCTCCGATAATAACAGTAATGGGGCACGTGGATCACGGAAAGACTTCTCTTCTTGATGCCATAAGAAAAACAAACGTGACGGCTTCCGAGTCGGGAGGCATCACCCAGCATATAGGAGCTTCCGAAGTGGAGATCAACGACAAAAGGATCGTATTCCTTGATACTCCCGGCCATGAAGCCTTTACTGCAATGAGAGCCAGAGGCGCTGATGTGACGGATATGGCTGTTCTTGTGGTTGCCGCAGATGACAGTGTCAAACCTCAGACTATTGAATCCATAAGTCACGCAAAGGCTGCGGGAGTGCCCATAATAGTCGCAATAAATAAAATGGACAAACCGGGAGCAAATCCCGACAAGGTCAAACAGGATCTCACAGAACACAATATACTTGTGGAAGAATGGGGCGGAGATGTTATTGCAGTGCCGGTGTCGGCAAAAAGCGGAGAAGGAATAAGAAACCTTCTGGAAATGATACTTCTGCAGGCAGAAGTACTTGAACTAAAAGCAAATCCCGAACGGCTGGCTGTGGGAACGGTTATTGAAGCCAGACTTGATAAAGCAAAGGGACCCGTTGCCACCGTACTTTTAACAAACGGAACACTTAAGGCGGGAAGCAGCGTGGTGGCAGGCACATGCTCGGGACGTATCAGGCTGATGACCAATTCAAAGGGAGAGACAATAAGAAAAGCGGGCCCGGCCACAGCTGTGGAGGTGCTTGGTCTCACTGATGTTCCTGCTGCCGGCGATTCATTCAATGCAGTAATTGAAGACAGGGTAGCAAAGGATATCGCAGATAAAAGGAAGCAGAAGCAGAGGGAAGAAGTGATGGCGAAAACTTCCAAAACAAGCCTTGAAGAACTTTTCAGCCAAATAAAAGAAGGCGAAATAAAGGAACTCCCCCTTGTTATCAAAGGAGATGTAAGAGGATCTGTTGGTGCTGTTACCGCTTCACTGGAAAAGCTCAGCAATGAGAATGTAAAAGTCAAGATAGTCCATACGGGAGTGGGCGCAATAACCGAATCGGATGTCATGCTGGCGGGAACTTCCGGGGCGATAATAATCGGATTCAATGTAAGGCCGGCTGCGGGAGTCACTCAGCAGGCTGACAGAGAAGGCATACAGATAAGAAATTACAGAGTGATATACGATATAATAGATGATATCGAAAGTGCCATGAAGGGCATGCTGGATCCTGAGTTCAAAGAAGTAGTGCTTGGCCAGGTAAAAGTAAGGGAAACCTTCAAAGTCCCCAATATAGGAATAATTGCCGGAGCATATGTGACTGAAGGCAAAGTAATAAGAAATGCACAGATACGCCTTGTCAGGGACGGAGTAGTCATACACGAAGGAAAGATATCATCCCTGAAAAGATTCAAAGATGACGCAAAAGAAGTACAGCAGGGATTTGAATGCGGACTTGGCATTGAAAACTACAATGACCTTAAGGAAGACGATATCATAGAATGCTTTGAGATGCAGGAGATCGAGAGGGATTAAAAATGGGAAAAGGATACAGACAGGGAAGACTCGGCGAAGAGATAAAAAAAATAATAAGCACGATGCTTCTTAAGGAGCTCAAAGATCCCAGGCTTGATGGAATGGTCAGTGTAACAGCGGTAGATGTCACAGGGGACGGAAGTCTTGCAAAGGTATACATTACCGTTATGGATATAATTGAAGAAAAAAAGCCCGAAGAGACACAAAAACAGGAAGTACTGGAAGCAATGAAGAGTGCAAAAGGCCTTATACGCAAAGAAATAGGCAGACAGGTAAGGCTGAGACATACACCTGACCTTATATTCAAACTGGATGGATCATTGGATTACGGCAGGCATATTGACGATCTTCTTGATGAAGTGGTGAAACATGATGAAAAATAATAGTCTCAAAGAAATCGGTAAACAACTCGAAGGTACTGATTCTATAGTTATATTCCCCCATGTTTTAATGGATGGAGATGCAATGGGATCGGCTGTTGCCCTTTGCAGGGTGCTTCGCAGGAGGGGAAAAGAGGCATGGATCCTGCTGGAGGACAAGATACCGGATTATCTTATGTTTTTGGATAAAGGGTTTTGTACTTATGATAAAAAAAAAGTATCTGATCCGGACATATGCCTTTGTATCGATTGTGGCGATACAGAACGTTTCAGAAAAAGAGCTGATGTTTTTCAAAAAGGCAAAAGCAGAATATGTATAGACCATCATGCCACTTCTGAACCCTTTGTGGAGTACAATCATATAAATACAGAAGCTTCCGCCACAGGAGAAATAATTTACGACCTTATAATTGAAATGGACTGGCCTATAGAAAAAGAAACAGCCGAAGCGATTTTTGCGGCAATAACCACCGACACAGGGAATTTTCAGTACTCTAATACCACCAGAAGAAGTCATGAAATAGCTGCAGATCTATATGATTATTCCCCGGATCTTGCGAAAATAAGTGTGGAAATATATCAGAATGAAGAGCTTTCAAAGTTCAGACTTGAAAGCAAGATCATTGATACTGCGGAGATATTTGCAGAAGGAAAAGGAATAATAGCATTCGTCACTTTGAAAATGCTTGAAGAAGCCGGGGCACGAATGGAAGAAACCGAGGGAATGGTAGCAAAGCTTCGAAGTGTGAAGGGCGTTCAGATAGCCATGCTTATAAAAGAAAATGACATCGGAGAAATGAAGGTGGCCATGAGGGCAAAAGAAAAAGGAAATGTGGCAAAAATAGCCGGGAAATATGACGGAGGAGGCCATATCAAGGCGGCCGGATGTACAATAAATGATTCCATGGAGAATGTCAGAGAGCTTATGATAAAGGAGGTATCGAAGCAGTTTGGATACTGACATAAACGGTATAATAAATCTGAGGAAGTCAGCGGAATATACCTCTCATGACTGTGTGGCTCTAATAAGAAAAATGTTCGGCGTAAAAAAAGCAGGACATACGGGAACTCTTGATCCAATGGCAGAGGGAGTCCTGCCCATATGTCTGGGCAAAGCCACCAGGATAATAGAATATATGGACAATGACTTGAAAGAGTACAGGTGCACTATGAAGATGGGGATAGAGACAGACACCCAGGATGTGTGGGGCAAAATACTGTGCGAATACCCTTTGAAGGATATAACGGAGCGCAGTATCAGGGATGCTGTGCTTTCTTTCAGGGGAAGCATAGACCAGATACCTCCAAAATATTCCGCATTGAAGGTAAAGGGAAAGAGACTTTATGAATATGCAAGAGAAGGTCTTGAAGTGGAAATAAAGTCCAGAAGGATAAATATAGAAGATATTATAATCGATGATATAATCATAGAAGAAGACGAAGAAGGAAAAGCGCAAAAAGCAGAAGTGACCCTTACGGTGACCTGCTCCAAAGGCACATATATAAGGACACTTTGTCATGACATAGGCAGAAAGCTCGGTTGCGGAGCAGCAATGAGCGGACTCACAAGAACAGTAAGCGGCATATTCTGCATCGAGGATGCAGTAAGCCTTGAAGAACTTGAGAACATGTCAAAAAAGGAACGGATGGCAAAACTTCTGCCTATGGATCATCCTCTTTCCGGGCTTTTGGTTATATGGCTCGATGATAAAAGAGCAGAAGATTTTGTTAACGGCAGAGCAATAAGTAATTTCACCGCCCCGGAAAACATTCAAGATGAAAACAAAAAAGAAAACCCGAAAAAACACTTCAGAGTATATTCGGAAAAAACCTTTCTGGGCATTGCCGGCATAGAGGATAATGAACTGAGACCCGAAAAAGTCCTTTGTAAAAAAACATAAAAGGAGAAGACATGAAGATATATAACTCCCTGGAAGGAATAGATCATGTGAAAAAAACAGTGGTGGCACTTGGCAACTTCGACGGAGTGCATAAAGGGCACCAGGAACTTATTGCGCGGACCGTAAAAGCCGCTGAAGCCGCAGAAATGAAAAGTGCAGTATTCACTTTTTCCAATCATCCGAGAAACCTGACGGGCAAAGGGCCTTTTGTTAAGAGCATACTTTATAACGAGGAAAAAGCCGATATAATAAAAAGTCTTGGCATCGACATACTTTTTTCGGTTCCTTTCACAAAAGATATACTGAATATGAGGGCAGAAGCCTTCATCAATGAACTTCTTATAAAAAAAATCGGAATGCAGGAAGCCTACTGTGGATTCAATTACAGGTTCGGGTACAAAGCGGAAGGAAATGCTGAAGTACTTATTCACGAAGGCATGAAAAAAGGCTTCGGCATACATGTGCTTGAACCATTCAGTATAGACGGACAGCTGGTAAGTTCCACCATGATAAGGAAGTGTATAGAAGAAGGACGGGTGGACAGGTGCTTTAAATATCTTGGCCGGTATTACAGTATAGGAGGAGAGGTCGTAATCGGTAATAAACTGGGGAAAAAACTTGGCTTTCCGACTTCAAATCTTATAATAGATGAAAGCATGGTCTCACCTCCTAACGGAGTGTATATTACATACTGCACCTATGAGGGCAAAAGATATCCGGGAGTCACAAATGTGGGAAGAAAACCCACAGTGGGAGAATTTGAAAAAAATGTAGAGACACATATATTCAATTTTAATAAAGAATTGTATGGAAAAAGAATCAAAGTTGAATTTCTGAAAAGAACCAGGCCGGAAAAAAAATTTGATACTATCGAAGAACTTTCGAAACAGATAACCGAAGACTGTATAGCAGCAAGAGCATTTCACAGAGCTTTTGATAACGAAGAAACATATTGATCTAAAGAGGCAGGAAAAGGAAAGAAAATGGATCTTAAAAAGGCAAAGGAACTGGTCATGAAGGCCGGAGAGGAGATAACCAGAAGCGGCCTTATCGCCAGGACCTGGGGCAACATAAGCTGTAGAGCAGACGAAGAAAGTTTTGTCATAACTGCCAGCGGACGCAACTATATGACCCTTACAGAGGATGAGGTCATACTGCTTGGAATGAAAAACATGACTCACAGGGGACCGGTCAAACCTTCCTCCGAAAAAAAACTTCACAGAGAAATATATAAACTGAAACCTGAAGCGAACTTCATAATCCATACACATCAGGACAATGCATCTGCCATTTCAGCCATGGGGTTCGGTTCTGTTTCATTTGATAAAGAGTATGACAGGATAGGAAAAGGCATAATATGCGCCCCTTATGCTCTGCCCGGTACCAATAGGCTTTCAAGGAATACTGCAAGGGCGGCAAAAGAGTCATCGGGCAATGCGGTGATAATGTCCCATCACGGAGCAGTGTGCTGGGGGAGTACATATGAAGAGGCTTTTGCGGCCGCATACGGACTTGAAGAGGCGGCGGGAGAATATCTGGCAAGGATGGGAGTCCCGCTCATGGATCCGTTATCAAAATATGTATCATACAAAAAACTATATCTGAAAGCATATTTAGATGATTATGCCCAGATAGCCGGTCCAAAAATGGAAATACTCCTGGATGGCAGGGGCAGGCTCATACTTAGCAAAACGGAAGACAGAGAAGCTGCGGAAATGATAGTGCAAAAGAACTGCAAGGCATATTTTGCAGCATTCCTTTCTCCCAAGGGAAAACCAATAAGTACCATTGACAGCAAGTTTCTAAGACAGAAATATTTAAGGCAGTATTCTAAACTTTCCAAAAAAGATATCGGCACAGGGAGGCATAAAAAATGAGCAACTGGAAATACAGGCTGATGAGATTCATGCAGGGAAGATACGGCGGTGATCAGTTTAATTTTTTTCTTATAATAGTATCTTTTTTGCTGGAAGTGGCAGGCAACATATTTGGAATAAGGATAATATACTGGATAGGTGTTGCGATGATCGTCTTTGCGGTTTACAGAATGTTTTCCAGAAACATATACAAAAGGCAGCAGGAAAACATAAGATTCATGTCACTTTTTGATAGTATAAAAGGCAAAAAGAACAGTCGCGGATATTATGAAAACCGTGGAAGTCAGAATATGGGAGGAAACCGAAAGCAGCGTGAAAACCGCAGATACAAAGACAAGACAGTATACTGCTATTACAACTGTCCTTCATGCATGCAACAGGTCCGGGTGCCGGCAGGCAAAGGCAAAGTCCGTATAAAATGTCCGAAATGCGGCAATGTGTTTGAAACACATTCATGATGATCTTAGGGGTTTGCCTCTTGCATTACCATGATGGTTGTGTTAATATAAACCGTTAATATTTTTACCTTTTGCTGAGTTTTACGAAACTCCGACGGAAACTTCGCAGAAGGCGTATTATTAGAAGGAGAAAATAAAATGATCGATGTAAAAAAGAAAGCTGAAATAATCAAAGAATATCAGCTAAAAGAAGGGGACACAGGTTCCCCGGAAGTTCAGATCGCCGTTCTGACCTACAGGATAAATGATCTGAATGAACACCTGAAGATCCACAAAAAGGATCATCATTCAAGACGCGGTCTTCTTAAAATGGTCGGACAGAGAAGGAATCTTCTCAATTACCTGAAGGAAAAGGACGTGAACAGGTACAGAGATCTTATAGCCCGTCTGGGATTGAGAAAGTAATTTCAAGAAATTTAAGCGGAGTAATGCTCCGCTTTTATTTATAAGTGCAATAAAGCACAAAAGTATTTTGAAGCGTATGGTCGCATTTCACTTGGATCATAAATCAAAAAGACCACGCGCAGAAGGTATGCGCGGAAAGCGCAAATTAGCAGGAGGTAGTTGCTAATGAGATTTGAAGACTATAAAACATTCAGAACAGCCATCGGCGGAAAACTGATGGAGATGGAAATCGGCAAGGTCTGCGAACAGGCCAATGGGCAGGTAATGGTCAGGTACGGAGATACGGTGGTTAATGTCACGGCAGTGATGTCAAAAGACCCCAGACCGGACATAGACTTTTTCCCGCTTAGCTGTGATTACGAAGAAAAGATGTATGCAGCGGGAAAGATACCCGGAGGATTCATCAAAAGAGAAGGAAGACCCAGCGAAAAAGCTATTTTAAATTCAAGACTTATGGACAGGCCCTTGAGGCCACTTTTCCCTAAGGGCTTTTTCAATGATGTACAGGTGGTGGCCACTGTTATGTGCATGGACAATGACGCCCCCTCGGAAATAGCCGCAATGATTGGCTCCTCCGTGGCACTTTCTGTTTCCGATATCCCTTGGGACGGACCTACAGGATCCGTACTCGTGGGCAGAGTAAACGGAGAATTTGTTATCAATCCCACATCGGCTGAAAGAGAAATAAGCGATATACACATGGTGGTGTCGGGTACAAAAGAGGCAATAATGATGGTTGAGGCAGGTGCCGATGAAGTAGCTGAAGCCGATATGCTTGACGGCATAATGTTTGCTCACGAAGAAATAAAAAAGATAGTGACCTTTATTGAAGAGATAGTCGAAGAAGTCGGCAAAACAAAAAAAGAAATGGAATGCTATAAAGTTCCCGATGATATCGAAAAGGATGTAAGGGAATATGCGGAGCAGAAAATGAGAGCCGCTGTACTAACTGTAGAAAAACAGGAAAGACTGGACAATATGGATGCGGTGGAAGTTGAGACACAGGAATATTTTTCTGAGAAATATCCGGAGGCAGAAAAGGATATTGCCAACATACTTTATACAATAACGAAAGAACAGGTGAGAAGGCTTATACTTGATGACGGTATCAGGCCTGACAACAGGAAGCATGATGAAATAAGACCCATATGGGTAGAGACCGGTGTGTTGCCCAGATGTCACGGCACAGGACTTTTCAAAAGAGGACAGACCCAGGCTCTTTCGGTGGCTACCCTTGGACCCGTAAGAGAAGGGCAGAGACTGGACGGCATCTCCGAAGAAACTGAAAAAAGGTACATGCATCATTATAATTTTCCGGCCTATTCAGTAGGAGAAACAAAACCCATGAGAAGCCCGGGAAGAAGAGAGATAGGACACGGCGCCCTGGCGGAA
Source organism: Clostridiales bacterium (assembly GCA_012515135.1). Taxonomy (GTDB): domain Bacteria; phylum Bacillota; class Clostridia; order Peptostreptococcales; family Anaerovoracaceae; genus UBA1422. The sequence continues at coordinate 9,770 of JAAYYX010000158.1, forward strand.
AGAGCGATTATCCCAGTGCTTCCCGAAGTTGAGGACTTTCCTTATGCAATAAGAGTAGTATCTGAGATACTTTCCTCAAACGGATCCACATCCATGGCATCCACATGCGGCAGCTGTCTTGCGTTGATGGATGCAGGCGTTCCCATCAAAGCTCCCGTAGCCGGGATAGCCATGGGACTTATAGAAAGAGTGGAGGAAGACGGCAGCAGCAAAATGGCAATATTGTCCGACATACAGGGGATGGAAGATTTCCTGGGCGATATGGACTTCAAGGTTGCCGGAACCGAGAAAGGCATAAATGCCATACAGATGGATATAAAAGTGCACGGACTTTCAAGGGATATTCTTGAAAAAGCATTGTCTCAGGCAAAAGAAGGCAGAATGCATATATTGAAAGAAATGATGAGCGAGATCACAGAACCCAGGGCGGAACTTTCTCCATGGGCACCCAGAATAATTTCTATGCAGATAGATATTGACAAGATAAGGACAGTCATTGGACCGGGAGGCAAGACCATAAACGGCATAATAGACAAGACCGGAGTAAAGATAGACATAGATGATGACGGGCTTGTTTATATCGCGGCTCCGGATATGGAAAGTGCAGAAAAAGGTCTTAACGAGATAGAAATGCTGATAAAAGAAGTGGAAGTCGGAGAAGTTTACAACGGCAAAGTCGTACGTATAATGAATTTCGGAGCATTTATCGAGATCCTGCCCGGAAAGGACGGGCTGCTGCATATTTCAAAGATGGCAAAACACAGAGTCGAAAAAGTCGAAGATATAATGAATATCGGAGACGAGGTCGAAGTGAAAGTTACAGAGATAGACGGGCAGGGAAGGATCAACCTTCTGAGGACACAGTTACCTGACTGATATAAGGCAGTTGATATCATTTTTAGAGAAAAATAAAAAAATGTGCAGAGATCCTTGCCGGGGTCAATGCACATTTTTATTCATTCATTTTGATCCGTCGTCATCGTTAGTTTTGTCATCGGAGGTGTTTTCTTTCCAGTCCTCTTTGTTGAGATATATTATTTTTGAAGGATCTTCCTTTTTTTTCTTTTTGCTCTCGGAATCGGGCTTCATCATGCCGTTCAAGTAAAAATATGCAACAGTAACGACTATTACGAGCAGACCCAGCAATATAAGCGGCATATTGGCACCTCCTTCCTTTTTCCTATTATACAACAAAAATATACATAATGAAAAGTGCAGGTTTTGATTATTGGGCTTTTCTTTGAAATAGGCGGTAATAAAATGTATAATCATGATATGACAGCTGTAAATATTGATGAAACGCAGAAAATGCTGGATGAGATCGCAGAGAAACTTCCGAAAGAGTTTTTTAAAGAACTGAACGGAGGGATACTTTTGTTGCCGGAAAGCAAAAAAAGTCCCCATGCCAAAAAAAACGATCTTTATATACTCGGAGAGTATGTGAGAAGCAGCTCCATGGGAAGAATGATATACATATATTACGGGTCCTTTCAAAGATTGTTCGGCCGCATGGAAAGAGAAGATTTCAGGATGAGATTAAAAGAAACGCTTCTTCATGAATTTACACATCACCTTGAATCTCTGGCCGGGGAAAGGGGACTGGAAAAGAAGGATGAAGAAAAGCTGGCAAAATATATGGAAAACAAAAAAATATAACTCATAAAACAAAAGACGGAATTATCTGTCTTTTTTTATTGACGGTCAGAAACATAAGTGGTATAATAATATGTGTTCATAAATAGAAATATATGTTCATATTATAAACAAGTTAGAAGCGGAGAAATATATTCGGTAAAAAAGTAATAAGTATGATGAGGTGTGCTATGCAAAAGCCAAAAAAATTAATGCCGGGAGCCACCATAGGTGTTATTTCGCCTTCAAGTCCTTCTGAAACAAGAAGCGAGGTGCCGCGGGCAGTCGAATACCTTTCGGCCATGGGATATAATATCATAACAGGCAGTAACCTTAATAAGACAAAAGGGTTTGTGGCTGCTTCCGAGGAAGACAGAGCGGCTGATCTGAATGAAATGTTCAGACGGAAGGATATAGATGCTGTTTTTGTTACACAGGGCGGATACGGAGCAGCACAGTTGCTTGATCTGATCGATTTTGAAATGATAAAAAATAATCCCAAAATATTCACGGGGTTCAGCGATATTACCTCTTTACATCTTATGTTCAATAAATTCTGTGACCTTGTAACATTTCACGGACCCGGCATGGCAAGATTCAATGAAGAAGAGCTTACGGAATATACTAAAAAACAGTTTTTTGACGCCTTGTGCACGGACAAGCCTCTGGGGAAGATAAATACGGCGGACAAAAAGAAATGGCTTTATAAAATAAGCGGCGGCAAAGCAGAAGGACAGATAACAGGCGGTAATCTGACACTGGTATGCTCAAGTTTGGGAACGCCATATGAAATAGACTGCAGAGGCAAAATACTTTTTCTTGAGGAAGTGGATGCGGAACCCTGGATAATCGACCATAATATGTGCCATTTGAGGAACTCGGGAAAACTTAAAGATGCCATTGGATTTGTCATAGGAGAGTGCAAAAACTGCAGACCCTACGACTATAAGCCCGGATACAACTGTGACATAAGTCTGGAAGAGGTTCTTGAGTATTACCTCAAGGATCTTTCAAAACCGGTCCTTTACGGTTTGCCTCTTGGGCACACAGAGGATATAGCGACCATCCCGCTGGGAGTATCCGCACTGCTTGATGCGGATTCCAAAACGCTGGAAATAAAAGAGAGCGGTGTTTTATAGTGCGATATGCAAAAAAGCAGTAATACATAAATAACATAACAGTTACTTTTTAGAGGAGGAGATAAAATGAAAAAGAAAATAGCAAGGATCATAATTTGTCTCATACTGGCATCCAGCTTCTGCTTTGGGGCGGCAGGATGCGGAGACAAATCGGGATTCGTTGTGGGAACCAGTGAATTTGTAGATTCACTGAACCCGTTCGTTGCCTGGTCGGAGGTCAGTCTTGAAGTATTCAATCTGATATACGACCCTCTGGTGAGATTTGATGAAGAACAAAAACCGACTCCTGCCCTGGCAAAAAGCTGGGAAGTAAGCGATGATGGTCTTTCCTGGACATTTGATCTGGCAAAGGCAAACTGGCATGACGGAGAGAAATTCACATCAGAGGATGTCAAATTCAGCTATGAATTGTTTTTGACTGAAACAGGTGAAGGCTCCTATTACGGAGCATATTTGAGTGGCATCGAAAGCATCGAATGTCCTGATGAAAGTACAGTGGTGATCAAAACGGAAAAACCCAAAGCGGACATGCTTTATATACCTACACCTATACTTCCTGAGCATATATGGGGAGAAATAGGTGAAAAGAAACTGGGCGATTACAAGAACAAGCAGCCGGTGGGCACAGGTCCTTACATGTTTGCAGAAATGCAGGAGGGATCCCTAACGCTTACTGTCAACGGAGATTACTTCGGTGATCCGGGAACTGTAGAGTCATATTCATTCGTTGAATACAAAAACAGCGACAGTATGGCTCAGGCCCTAAAAGCCGGCGAGATAGACGGCACAACTTCATTAAGTGCGGCTCAGATGGGACAGCTTGAAGAAGAAGAAGGAATAAAGGTGATCTCAGGCCAGATACCCGGATTCACTCAGCTGGGTTTCAATCTTAAAGAAGACGGGAAAGGCGATCCTCTGCTGAAGGACAAGGAAATAAGGCATGCCATAGAATGTTGCATCGACAAGCAAAAAGCTCTTGAAATGGCATATTCCGGTCAGGGAGAAGTAGGAGATACTCTGCTCAACAGCTTTTCTCCTTACAAATGGACACCGGAGGGGGATACTTTAAGGGACTATGATATAGAAAGAGCAAAGGAAATACTGGATGCCGCAGGCTATAAAGATACGGATGATAACGGTATCAGAGAAGACAGCAGCGGTAATGATCTGCAATTCGATCTTATAAGCATTGCAGACAATACAGAAGAAGTGAAAATGGGGCAGATAATCAAAGCCGGATGCGAAGAAGCAGGCATAGGTATCAAATGTGTGACCATGGAAAGCGGAGCCCTTAGCGACAAGGTATACTCATTTGATTATGACATGTTCATATGGGGCTGGGGAGCTGATGTGGACCCGGGCAGCATATTGAATATCCTGACATCAAATTACGATTATGCAGAAACGGGATGGATAAATGATGAGTATGACAGTCTTTACAAGGAACAATCCACTTTGATCGATTTTGATGAGAGGAAGGCCGTGGTTGATAAACTACAGCAGATAGCATATGAGGAAGCTCCCTATGTGATTCTTGTTTACGATAATTATATACAGGGAGTAAACAGCGCAGATTGGGAAGGATTTGTGCAGATACCCGAAAACGGATGCTATTTTCTGAATATGACTGACTTCAATTATGTAAATATAAAACCTGCGGAATAAAAGCAGAGTTGCCCAAAACACATGCTGCAGAGAAACTTATCGGCGGCGGATATATATCTGCCGCCGTATCTGCACAGAGGTGATCAATGAGAAAAGCATACATAATCAAAAAAACCATATATGCATTAATAACGATACTGATCGTTTTGGTGTTCAATTACATACTTTTCAGGGTACTTCCGGGAGATCCCTTATCCATGTTGATGAGGAACCCCAAAGCCACACCTGAAATGATAGAACATGTTGAGGCCATGTACGGACTGGATGAGTCCTGGTGGGTTCAGTTTGTTACATACTTCGAAGATATGTTCCATGGAGACCTGGGGACGTCTTTCGTATACAAGGAGCCTGTAACAGCTGTTATCGGACCGAAGATACTGCCGACAGTTATTCTTTTCGGACTGGCAGAAATTCTGGCAATTTTTGTGGGCATACTACTGGGCATCATTGCAGCATGGAAGAGAGGCACAAAGGCGGATGTGGGGACACTGGGATTTGCCCTGGTCACGTATTCGATGCCCACTTTTTGGCTCAGCATGATAATGCTATCGCTTTTTTGTGTCACCCTGCAGATATTCCCTGTGGGAGGAATGGAAAGTCCCGGTATGGCCTTTGCCGATATGGGGACAAGATTCGTCGATATACTGCATCACCTGATCCTGCCTGTAATAACAATGAGCATACTTTTGATAGGAGAATATGCGCTTACCATGAGAAATGCACTTATGGATGTATTGGAGGAGGATTATATTACTACCGCAAAAGCAAAAGGATTTTCAAGCAGATATGTTCTGAGAAGGCATGCTGTACCAAATGCGATGCTGCCCATGGTGACAATAATAGCCATAAATCTCGGATTGGTAGTTGGAGGAGCGGTACAGGTCGAAACCGTTTTTTCCTGGCCGGGACTGGGAAATCTTATGTATGAAGCGCTTAATTCGAGGGATTACCCTGTGCTTCAGGGGCTTTTCCTTCTTATAACCGTGTGTGTTATAGTTGCCAATTATATTGCCGACATAACCTACTCATACATCGATCCCAGAGTAAAGGAATAGGGGGCAAGATAATGAGCAGTGCAAAAAGCATGATGAGAAAAAGAAAGCTGAAAGAATTCGCCGGCAGTTTAAGAAGAAACAAAATGGCAATGACGGGAACGATAATATTGACCATATTCATACTGGTAGCCATTTTCGGCCCCATTGTAGTGCCTTTTTCGACTTTGGATTTCGGCGATGCGGAAGATATGATGCAGCCTCCCAGCAGCGAACATTTACTTGGTACGGATGATATGGGCAGAGATGTGTTGGCAAACCTTATGTCGGGAGCAAGGATATCCCTTCTATGTGGTTTTTTGGCCACGATAATATCAATGGTAATAGGAACCATAATAGGAATAGCCTCCGGATATTTCGGGAAAGCCATTGATAATGTATTAATGAGGTTCACCGACTTTTTTCTGGTAATACCGTGGTTGCCGCTTATGATGGTGCTGGCGGCAATACTGGGAACAAGCATATGGAATATTATATTTGTTATAGGCATAACCAGCTGGGCCGGAACAGCCAGAGTAGTAAGGGCCCAGACACTTTCTGTCAAGGAAAGGCAGTTTGTAGAGCGGACTGTATCCATAGGTGCAGGCAATATCCATATAATGATAAGACATGTACTGCCAAATGTATTTCCCCTTATATTTGCAAATACTGTTCTTATTGCGGCGGTGGCCATAACCTCGGAGACCACTCTCAGTTTTCTGGGGCTTGGAGACACCACAAGAGCCAGTTGGGGCATGATGCTGCATTATGCCTTTGAAAGCGGAGCAGCAAGTTCAGGGGCCTGGTGGTATTATCTGCCCCCGGGACTTTGTGTCGTACTGGTGGTTCTGTCCTTTGCCCTTATGGGATATGCATTTGACGAAATAATGAATCCCAAACTGAAAGAGAGGTAGAGATATGAAATTACTGGAAGTCAAAAATCTCAGAACATATTTCACCATCTCCCAGGGGACCGTCAAAGCAGTGGATGATGTGAGCTTCGATCTTGACCATGGCGAAGCCTTGGGGATCGTGGGTGAATCAGGCTGCGGCAAAACGACCAGTGCGCTTTCCATTGCAAAGCTTCTTCCCAAGGAAGGGAAAATAGTCGGTGGAGAGATACTCCTTGAGGGGAAAGATCTGGCGAAACTTTCAGATGAAGAAATACAGAAGCACAGATGGAACGATGTTTCAATATGCTTTCAGGGAGCCATGAATGCTTTGAATCCTGTTATGAAAATCGGAGAACAGATAGCAGAAGCGATAGTGCTCCATCATAAATCATCCGAAAAAGATGCAATGAAAAAAGCTGCAGAACTCCTTGAGCTGGTGGAAATACCGGGCGAAAGGATAAACAATTATCCCCATGAGTTTTCCGGGGGTATGAAGCAGAGAGTTATGATAGCAATGGCTCTTGCCTGCGATCCCAAAATAATAATAGGTGATGAGCCCACAACAGCTCTTGATGTTATGGTGCAGGCTCAGATATTGAACCTCCTTGAAAGATTGAGAACAGAATTTGACATGGGTTTCATCCTTATAACCCATGACCTTTCCATACTGGCTGAAACATGTGACAAGATAGCAGTCATGTATGCGGGAAGGATCGTTGAAAAGGGCTCTTCAGAAGATATTTTCCAAAGGACCGGCCATCCCTATACAAAAAAACTCATAAAATGTTTTCCTGATATAAAGGGAAATAAAAGGATGATGGAAGGGATCCCGGGAGCGCCGCCCAACATGCTGGAAATACCCCCGGGATGTCCTTTCCATCCAAGATGCGAATATGCAGAAGAAGTATGCAGGAGATCAATGCCGGATGCCATAGAAAGAGATCGGGGACACTTCGTGGCCTGTCATAGGTGGGAGGTGATGAGAAGTGAGCGATAATATAGTAGAAGTAAAAGATCTCAGGGTACATTTTACCCTTAAAAGTTCCTTGGCACAGGATGCAGCCGGCAGACGAAAAAAAACAGTAAAAGCCGTTGACGGGATCAGTTTTGAAATAAAACAGGGGGAGATACTTTCTCTTGTGGGGGAGTCGGGAAGCGGCAAAACCACCACAGGCAAAGCGATACTTGGCCTTGTGCCCTTTGAAGCAGAGAAAATGCTGTTCAGAGGGGAAAGGATAAACTTAAAGGAAAAAGAATACAAAAGAAAATTCCGGCAGTCGGCACAGATGATCTATCAGGATCCATATCAGTCTCTTAATCCGAGAAATCAGGTGATCGACATTGTTACGGAGCCCCTTGTAGTGAATAAACTTGTTGAATCGGAAGAAGAAAGACTTGAACTGGGCAAAGAGGCTCTTGAACGGGCTGGACTGACACCGGGAGAAGATTTCTTTTTCAGATATCCCTACGAACTTTCGGGCGGTCAGAGACAAAGGGTAGTAATTGCCAGCTCCATGATAATGGGCCCTTCATTTGTGGTGGCCGATGAACCTGTTTCCATGCTGGACGCGTCCATAAGGACCGGTATACTTAAGCTTATGATGGACCTTCGCCGGGAAAACGATCTGGCATACCTTTTCATAACCCATGACCTTTCCCTGGCATGGCTGATTTCTGACAGGATAGCAATAATGTATCTGGGGAAAATAATGGAAATGGGTGATTCGGAAATAATAATATCCAGTGGAAAACATCCCTATACAAAAGCACTGACAGACATAATGCCAAAGCCCGGCATAAAAAAAGAAGGACCGAGGAAAGTGCTTCAGGGGGAAACTCCGGACCCAACCGATGTAATTGAGGGATGCAAGTTCTGCAGCAGATGTCCCATAAAAGAAGAAATATGCAGCAAAGAGGAGCCGCCGATGAAAGAGGTGGAACCGGGACATTTTGTTGCATGTCACAAAGTTTAGAGGCAAGAGAGAAAAGAAGTGGATATAAAAGATATAATAAAAGAAATCAAAAAAACAGACGTTGCAAAGCTGACATCCGAAATGATAAAGATCCCCAGTTATTCATTTCTGAAAAAACAGGAAGAAGCCGTAGCAAAATATATTCATCGCTTTATGCAGGAAAGAGGCATAGATTCGGAAATACGGGAGATAACAGAAGGAAGATACAATGTCAACTCTGTCATACCCGGAAAAGGGGGCGGCAGATCGCTTATGTTTTGCGGCCATATGGATACTGTGCCCGCTTATGATATGAACGATGCTTTCGGCGGAAGGATAATGAACGGGCGCATATACGGCAGGGGAGCTGTGGATATGAAAGGCCCTATGGCAGCTATGATGGCGGCTTTTGCAGGAATAAAGTCTTCAGGCATGGAACTCAAGGGAGATCTTATTTTTTCGGCACTGGCCGATGAAGAGGAAACGGGCCTGGGAGCGGAAAACCTGGTAAAAGAAGGACCTTTTGCAGATGCGGTAATAGTGGGGGAACCCTGCTTCATGGATATTTGTCTCGGCCACAAAGGACTTGAGTGGATAATTGTCGAAGTTCTGGGCAAAAAAGTTCATGGCGGAAGCATGGAAAGCGGCATCAATGCCATAACCATGGCGGCCCACCTTATCGAATATCTGACAGGGCCATATTCCGCAAAGCTTGCAGAGAGAAAGCATCATTGCCTGGGAAAGCCGACAATAAATATCGGAACAATAAGAGGAGGAGATCAGCCAAGTACTGTGCCGGACAAATGTGAGATACGGCTTGACAGAAGGTATATTCCCGGTGAAGACAAAGACAGTGTGTATAAAGAGCTGGAAGATATCATGGATCTGATGGCAGCCGATCATCCGTCCTTCAGAGCAAGAGTAAAAAGCATGTATGACGGAAAAGATCTTATGCTTCACAAACCCTTTTGTACAGATGAAAGAAGCAGTATAGTAAAAGCAGTTCAGAAAGCGGCAGAAGATCTCCAAATGCCGCCAAGAAAAATCGGAGCATTTCCCGCATGGACAGATGCGGGGGTAATAAGCGGATATACAAAAAGCACATGTATAGTCATGGGTCCCGGAGATCTTTCTCTGGCCCACTCGGCGGAGGAGTTCGTTGATGAAAAAGAACTGAAAGAAGCTGCATTGATATACGGAAGAACAGCAGTGAACTTCTGCGGGCTTTGATTAGATCGCAGACTTGTTCCCGGAGGTGAGAGAGAAATGAAAGAGAAGATAGACAGCTATATAGATGCAAACAAAGATAATATAATAAAAGACATAAAAGAGCTTGTCAACTTCAGAAGTGTAAGCGGAAATATGGAAGAGATAAAAAATGCCCTTGATTTTTCCATCGGACTGGCAGAAAAAATGGGATTCAAAACCATGGGGACCTCAAAAGGGGATGTGGCCATAGCCGAGATCGGAGAGGGACAGGAAACCGTGGGAGTCCTTGTGCATGTGGACGTTGTGGATGTGGGGGACTTTGAAAAATGGACAGGAGATCCATTTGAATTAAGGATAAAGGAAGGACATATCTGGGGCAGGGGCACTGCAGATGACAAAGGACCCGTTATTATGTGTCTTTATGCCATGAAGGCAATAAAAGATCTTGATATTCCCCTGAAGAAAAAAATATGGCTTATAATAGGCACTTCTGAAGAAACTGAATGGACGGATATAGAAAACTTCAAAAAAGAATTCAGAATGCCGGATTACGGGTTTTCTCCCGACGGGGATTTCCCGATTTATAATATTGAAAAAGGATATGCGGATGTTGAACTGACATTTAAGGAAGAAGATGAAAATATTCCTGTTTTTCTTATGGCAGGCGACAGTCCCAATACTATACCTTCAAAGGCTGAGATCACTTTTCCAAATGAAGAAAAGCGAGTATTCAATGGTATTTCTGCTCACAGTTCCACGCCGGAGGAAGGGGATAATGCCATAGAGAAACTGTGTACAAAGATCGGTAAAGAAAAAAATCTTAATTTCGTCAAATTCGTGAACGACTTTCTTAACGGGGATTTCAATGCTTCAAAGCTTCACATAGATGACGGACAGGAAAAATACAAAGGAAGATATGTAGGGCTCAGTACAGCTGTGCCCACCATGTTAAGACTCACGGAAGACGGTGTGTCTATGAACATAAACATAAGACAAAAATTCGGAGTATCGGATGAAGATATACTGGCGGCATTTTCAAAACAGTCAAAAAAATATTCATATAAATACAGCGTGAGGGAAAGTCTTGCGCCCATGTTTGTCGATGAGAGCCTGGAGCCATTTCAGCTGATGCAGAAAGTTTCCGAAGAATACGGTTGTGACGGCAGCTTCAAAGTGGCTGACGGTGCATCCTATGCCAAGACCATGAAAGACTGTGTTTCATGGGGCCCTGTATTCCCGGGGGATTTTATGGCCGCTCATGTAGAGGATGAAAGATTATCGATTGATACCATGATGCTTGCAACTAAACTTTATACTTCATTTCTTGCAAGGACTGCCAGTGATATTGACAAAAAGCAAAAACTCGAAGATATGACAAGCCTTGACAAAGCCCTTTATATTTTGTCATTTTTCACGGAAGAACCTTACAGATACTCAGTAGGTCACATTGTCAAGCTGACAGGTATAAACAGGACTACTGTTTACAGAAATCTGGTATCGCTCCAAAAAGCGGGGCTTCTCATAAGAGAAGAAGAAAACGGGAGATATTCCCTGGGTCCCGAAACATACAGGATGGGCAACGTCTATCTTACCAATGCGGACTATGAAGATAGCATACTGGGCATACTGGAAGATATAGGGGCTGAAACAAGAGAGTCTGTGGGACTGGCCCGCCTTGAAGGAGACAAAATAGTTTCGATATATTCTGTGGAGAGTCATCAGTCCATAAAAATGAACGACAGACCCGGCACCTTTTATCCCGTGAACAAGGGCACATACGGTAAATGTCTTATGGCCTTCAGCGAAGAGCCTGTTAAGGCAGATATGCTCAAAAAGCAGAATTTCAAGAAAACAGGGCCGAATACTTTGACAGAACCTGAAGAGATACTGGCCGAGTATGAAAAAATAAGGACTCAGGGCTATGTGCTGAGTATAGAGGAAACAATGAATTATGTTATAGGTGTGGGAGTGCCCCTGAAAAGTCATGACGGCCGTGTAAAGAACGTGGTGGCAGCATCGTTTTTCAAACAGGACGATTATCTGGAGAAGATAGAGAAGATCAAGGATATTTTATTCAAATACAAGAAAGAACTTGAGAAATTCATAAACTGAAAAACAAATTGACGGATTTTTTCTACTGTGATAGTATTAGTGCGAAGATATATTAAGGGGAGTAGCTTGAAAGCGACAGGACCAACAATCGCGGCTTATGCCTGGTTCTTTCCTCCGAAGTGGAAGCGAGACCTTGATGTTTGCTTTTTGGCAGACATTAAGGCTTTTATATTTTATGGTGGTATCCGGGACCAAAGACCGGAAGGCCAAAAACATAAAAAGGAGAAAAAATGGATACCGACAGCAAAAACCTAAAAAGCATGGAGGGAGAAGAACTTCATGACCACAGGCTCAAAAGAACTATAAAGGCTTACAAATGGCTTTTCTTCTGGATAGGCCTTGCTTTTCTTTTCAATGTCGGAGTGTATTTTTTCTTCGGAACGGAAAAGGCCATAGAATTTCTTGGTGGATATCTGATCGAATTTTCGCTCAGTATAGATAATGTTTTCGTATTCCTGATGATATTCATGAGTTTCAATATTAGTGAGCATGCACAGCACAGGGTATTGGGCTACGGTATCGCAGGGGCCATAGTCTTAAGATTTATATTCATATTTTTTGGTGTTTCAGTTGTAAACAAATTTGAATGGGTGCTTTATATTTTTGGCGTCATACTTATAATAAGTGCAGTAAGGATGCTGAAAAAGGAGGACAAAGAAAAGGATCCCCATGACAGCCCCATAATACGTGTAATGAAAAAAATAATACCTATGACCACATATTTTCAGGATGAAAAATTCTTTGTAAAAGAAAAAGCAAAACTCATGGCAACACCGCTTTTTGCGGTTCTGGTCCTAATAGAGAGTTCTGACATAATATTCGCCATAGACTCGGTACCGGCGGTCATATCGGTTTCAAGAGATCTTTTTATTGTATATACATCAAATATATTTGCCATACTGGGCCTCAGACAGCTTTTTTTTGTAGTTGAACATATGCAGGAACGGTTTCAGTATGTTCGTTATGGTGTGGCGGTACTTCTGGCATTTACAGGAGTAAAAATGCTTTTGGGAATGGCAAGCATACATATATCCACACCGATTTCCATCGGAATAATAGCGGGTGTCCTTGTCGCCAGCATAATAATGTCAGTTATCGTTTCAAAATACAAAGAGAAAAAAGCCGCAAAAAAAGAAAAAACAGACCATGTATAAGCGCGCTTTTGAAGAGCCTTTAAATAACAGCTGCAGAGTTGGATTTTTGTTGACATTGATGCAGTAAAACAATATAATAAATGTGTGCGAATGCGCAGAAAACCGTCCCCTGATCGGCAGACGCCGAGCAGGGATTTTATTTATCAAGGAGACAACAGAGAAATGTTCAAAAAATTATCGGAAAAACCTATAGCAGAAGTGCAAAACGCACAGGCCGACAAATGGGAGAAGGAAGATCTTCTCAAAGAATGCCTTTCTTCCAGAGAAAACAGCCCTTCCTTCATTTTTTACGAAGGACCTCCCACCGCCAACGGAAAACCTGGTATACACCATGTGATGGCAAGGACTCTGAAAGACTCGGTTTGCCGTTATAAAACCATGCGGGGATACAAAGTAAACAGAAAAGCCGGGTGGGATACCCATGGACTTCCCGTTGAGATAGAAGTGGAAAGACAACTGGGAATGACCGGCAAGCAGGACATAGAAAAATACGGGATCGCAAAGTTCAATGAAAAATGCAAAGAATCTGTTTTTATATATTACAATCAGTGGGAAGAAATGACCAAAAGAATGGGATTCCTGATAGATCTGGACGATCCTTATATAACCCTGGAAAACGATTATATAGAAACAGTATGGTGGATACAAAAGGAATTTTTCAAAGCGGGTCTCATCTATGAAGGACATAAGATACTGCCATACTGTCCCCGCTGCGGTACCGGACTGGCATCCCATGAAGTGGCTCAAGGGTACAAGGAAGAGCAAGTCCTTACAGTTACCGCCAAATTCAAACTGAAGGAAGCGGACAATGAATATTTTCTTGCATGGACCACTACTCCGTGGACAGTTCCTTCAAATGTGGCTTTGGCTGTGGGCCCTGATCTTGATTATGTAAAAGCAAAAATGACACAGGGAGATGAAAAAGGAAACATTTTCTATGTGGCCAAAGTCCTTGCGGAAAAAGTCCTTTCGGTTTCCGGAACTTATGAGATCCTGGAAGAACTGAAAGGGAAGGATCTTGAATACAAAGAATATGAACAGCTGATGCCTTACATAAAACCCGAGAAAAAAGCCTTTTTTGTATGCTGCGGAGATTATGTAACAGTTGAGGACGGTACCGGGATAGTACATACAGCGCCTGCTTTTGGAGAAGATGACTATTCAACAGGCAGGAAGTATGACCTTCCGGTGATAAACCCTGTGGATGATCAGGGACTTTTCACAGACACTCCGTGGAAGGGTCGTTTTGTTATGGAAGAGGGATTGGATGTTGAGATATTAAAAGATCTTGCAAAAAATAATAAAGTTTTTTCAAAAGAAAAAATGATGCATAATTATCCCCACTGCTGGAGATGCAGCACCTCACTGATATATTATGCAAAACCCAGCTGGTATATAGAAATGAGCAAGCTGAGAGAACAGCTGGTTTCCAATAATAATGAAGTGAACTGGTATCCTGATTTTGTGGGAGAAAAACGTTTCGGCAACTGGCTTGAAGAAGTCAAGGACTGGGCAATATCCAGGAATCGTTACTGGGGCACACCAATACCCATATGGCGCTGTAGCTGCGGCCGGCTTGAATGTATAGGAAGCCGGGCAGAACTGATTGAAAGATCCATTGAAAACATAGATGAAAACATAGAACTGCACAGACCTTATGTGGATGATGTCCATATAAAATGTCCGGCCTGCGGAGAGAAAATGCAAAGGATCCCCGAAGTGATAGACTGCTGGTTCGACAGTGGGTCAATGCCCTTTGGACAGAGACATTATCCTTTTGAAAACAAAGAAAATTTTGATGAAGAGCTGTTCCCCGCAGACTTCATATGCGAAGGAATAGATCAGACAAGAGGATGGTTCTATTCTCTTATGGCAATATCGACTTTTATAAAAGGAACATCACCTTACAGGAACTGTCTTGTAAATGATCTTATTCTGGATAAGAACGGCAAAAAAATGAGTAAAAGCCGCGGCAACACTGTGGATCCGTTCACACTTTTTGACAAATACGGTGCAGATGCCACAAGATGGTATATGCTGAATGTTTCCCCCGCATGGGCCCCCACCAGATTTGATGAGGAAGGGCTCAAGGAGACAGTCAGCAAGTTTTTTGGTACACTTAAAAATGTATATAACTTTTTTGTTCTTTATTCCAACCAGGACAAAGTGGATCCCAGAGATTTTGATGTGCCCTGCGAAAAAAGACCTGAACTTGACAGATGGATAATTTCAAAATACAACAAGCTCATAAAAGAAGTCGAAGAAGAAATGGACAGATATGACCACATGAAATCTGTTCGCAAGATACAATATTTCGTTGCGGAAGATCTTTCAAACTGGTATATAAGAAGGGCCAGGAGAAGGTTCTGGGCAGAAGAGCTTACCGAGGACAAAAAAGCTGTATATGCGACAACATACGAAGTACTGAAAGGTGTGTCACAGCTGATCGCACCCTTTGCCCCCTTTATCGCCGATGAGATATACTGCAATCTTTCAGAAGGTGAATCAGTTCATATTTCATATTTCCCTGAATTTAATGAAAGCCTTACTGATGACTTTACAGAGGAAAGAATGGATCTGGTCCGGGACATGGTCGGACTGGGAAGAGGAATAAGAGAGAAGGAAAGGATCAAGGTCAGACAGCCTTTAAGAAGCATACTTGTTGACGGCAAGTACGCTTCACTTATAAGGGATATGGTACCTCTTATAAAAGATGAGCTCAATGTAAAAGAAGTTATATTTGAAAAGGATCTGACAGAATATATGAGTTACAGTCTAAAACCTGATTTCAAAGTTGCGGGACCTTTGCTGGGAGGAAAGATAAAAGCCTTTGCAGTCGCTTTATCAAAAGAGGATCCGGCGGATTTTGTCTCTAGAATGAAAAAAGAAGGCGGGATTCATATGGAGCTTGAGGGAGAAAATGTCAATATAACACCGGAAATGACAGATATCAGAATAGATGCCAAAGAAGGATTTGCTGTTGCCATGGAGGGAAACCTCTTTACTATTCTGGATACCGGTCTTGACAGGGAGCTTGTAGAAGAAGGTCTTGCCAGGGAAATAGTATCGAAAGTCCAGCAGCTCAGAAAGCAGAAAGATTTTGAGATGATGGATAATATAATCATTACCCTTGATGCCGGCGAAGAAGTAAAGGAAGCCATCAAAAAATATGAGAAATACATCATGAAAGAGACACTGGCAACTGAAATAAAAGAAGATAAAACGAAAGAAAAATACAATATAAACGGACATGATACCGGTATTGATGTTAAAAAAATATGATGGGAGCAGAAAATGGCGGTAACAAGAGAACAACTTGACAGGATATCAAAGATAAATGAAAAAGAGCACGCCCACATAGTAGACAGTTTCGCCGTGCTTGGGAGGGAACCGGAGAAAATCGCAATAAGACAGGGGATAGATCTGGAAGATATAATCCTGATACTCAGAGCTTATGATCTGCAGCTGGGAAATGAATGGGGAGATGAGAGATACGACATCGGTATCTGGCACAAAACTCCGGTTGCCGAAATAAAGGCCTTTGTGAACGATCGTTATCCGGGCAATTTGAAATGAAAAACATAAGCGGCATGACTTTGCCGGAAATGCAGATATATCTTGAAAAAATCGGAGAAAAGCCATACAGGGCCGCTCAGGTTTTCAGGTGGATATATCATGGTGTGAAAAACTTTGACGAAATGACAGATCTTTCAAAGGAGCTGAGACAAAAGCTAAAAGAGAAAGCCGTCATAAATATGCCCCGCATAGAGGAAGTGAAAACATCCTCATCGGATGAAACAAAAAAATATCTTCTTTCAATGAAAGACGAAAGTCTCGTTGAAAGTGTGCTAATGAAATATGATTACGGTTTTTCCGTTTGCATATCCTCCCAAGCGGGATGTGCGATGGGCTGTTCATTCTGTGCTTCTGCCAAAGGAGGCAAAAAAAGAGACCTTGAAGCCGGAGAAATGACAGGACAGATACTGGCGATAGCCAATGACACAGGGAACAAAGCCGGCCATGTGGTTATCATGGGCACGGGTGAACCCTTTGACAATTATGAGAACACATCAAAATTCATAAAAATCATAAACGATAAAAAAGGCCTGAATATAGGTATGAGAAATATTACGGTTTCCACCTGCGGGGTCATACCGGGGATCGAAAGATTTGCGGAGGAGTTTCCGAATGCCAATCTGGCCGTTTCTCTCCATTCTGTTTCAGATGAGACAAGGACCTCTCTTATGCCCATAAATAAGAAGTACCC
>JAAYYX010000159.1 GCA_012515135.1 Clostridiales bacterium
AAATCATATGTGGCATCAATAAAGAATAAAGATGTGGTTTTCTGTATTGGACCTGCAGGGACAGGAAAGACATATCTGGCAGTGGCCATGGCTGTGAGTGCATTCAAGCATAAAGATGTACAGAAGATAATACTGGCAAGGCCGGCTGTGGAGGCGGGTGAAAGTCTTGGATTCCTTCCCGGGGATCTGCAGGAAAAAGTCGACCCCTACTTAAGACCTCTTTATGATGCTCTTTATGATATATTGGGCAGAGACAGCTCATTGAGACTAAAGGAAAAAGAATTGATAGAGATAGTTCCTCTTGCATACATGAGAGGTCGAACGCTGGATAATTCTTTTATAATACTGGATGAAGCCCAAAACACTACCAAGGAACAAATGAAGATGTTTTTGACAAGAATGGGATTCGGCTCCAAAATGGTCATAACGGGGGATGTTACGCAGATAGACCTGCCCAAGGGGAAACATTCGGGACTTGTAGAAGTGACAAAAATACTAAAAGAAGTCAAAGGTATAGATTTCTGTTATCTTAAAGATGCGGATGTGGTCAGGCATGATCTGGTTAAAAAGATAATAAATGCATATGACAGTTACTATAAAGAAATCATACCCGAGAAGGATGACACTGATGGAACTGATATTTAGCGGCTACCCCCTGCCCAAGGCGGAAATAAAAGAGAAAATGATAGAAGCCGCAGTTATTTGTTTGAAAGAGTACGATATAAGGACAGAAGATATTGAAATAAGTGTTTCATTTGTTGACGAAAGAGCCATAAAAGAACTGAACAGTACTTACAGGGACAAAAACAGCAAAACCGATGTACTTTCTTTTCCTCAGTATAATACCCCGGAAGAAATACCCAAAAGAGGTATGACAGCACTGGGAGACATAGTTATATGCAGGCCTATAGCCAAAAAGCAGGCAGAAGAAGCGGGACATTCTGAAAAAAGAGAACTGGTATATCTTTTTGTTCACAGCATGCTTCATTTACTTGGACACGATCATATGAAAAAAGAAGAAAAAAAGCTTATGAGAGAAACTGAAGAAAAAATAATGCACAGCATCGATACGGAAAGGTAGGGTGGGCCCATGTACAGGAAACTTTATAAAGAAGCGAAAACCATGATCGACAACGCATATGCGCCATATTCCAGATTCAAGGTGGGTGCAGCAGTCATGACAACGGACGGAAAAATATTCAAAGGAGCCAATATTGAAAATGCATCCTTCGGTGCCGGAATATGTGCGGAGCAGGTGGCTGTCTCTGCCGCTGTCTCGGCGGGAGAAAGAGAGTTCGATGCTATTGCTGTGGTTTCGGGAGAAGGAAGTGCATGGCCCTGCGGTATATGCAGACAGTTCATGTATGAATTCAGTCCTGAAATGAAAGTTATTACCGGAGATGATGAAGACCATCTGGAAGTGTATGAACTGGCTGAGCTTCTGCCGAAAGGATTTGTTCTGTGAAAAGTGGATTTATAAGTATTATCGGAAGACCCAATGTGGGCAAATCAACACTTCTTAATTCCATATTGGGAGAAAAAATAGCCATTACCACGGCTAAACCGCAAACCACAAGAAATATTATCAGAGGAATATACACCGGTGAAGATCTGCAGATGATATTTATTGATACTCCGGGTATAACAAAACCAAGAAACAAGCTGGGAGAATTCATGACAGGAAGTGCTTTAAGGACTCTGAACGAAGTGGACATAATAATGTTTATTGTCGATGATTATCCGGAAAAGGGACCGGGAGACATATATATAACGGATATTCTCAGAGAAATAAAAACTCCAAAAATACTTCTGATAAACAAGATAGATATCATGGATCCGGCAAAGTATAAAGAAATATATGATTTTTATGAGAAAACCGGTATATTTCAAGAGATACTCGGGGTGTCGGCAAAAGACGGCACAAATGTAAGGGATATAATAGATCATACAGGCAGTATGCTTGATGAGGGGCCCATGTATTTTCCTGAAGATACGGTAACAGATCATCCGGAAAGATTCATAGTAAGCGAGATAATAAGGGAAAAACTCCTTTTATATCTGGAGGAGGAAGTACCCCATGGAGTCGCAGTGGAAATAGAGTCCTATGAAGAAAAACCGGACATAATAAAAATAGGTGCTGTCATATACTGCGAAAAAAAATCTCACAAAGGTATTATAATAGGCAAGGAAGGAAGGAAACTAAAAGGCGTGGGCAAAAGCGCAAGACAGGAAATCGAATCCCTTCTCGGAACAAAAGTCTTTTTAGAGCTCTGGGTAAAAATAAAGGAAAACTGGAGGGACAGCGACAGGGATCTTTCATCATTTGGATATAAGGTAAAATAATGTATACAGATACAGAAGGGATCATCTTAAGACAGACAAAAACCGTCAATGGAAGAAGGATGGTTCTTTTGTTTTCAAAAAAATACGGCAAAATAAGTGCCGGCACCGGAATAAGTGAAAAAGGAAGAAGCAAAGCAGCCCTGGCAATGAGACCCTTTGCCTATGGCAGGTATGAGATTTTTAAAAGCAGGCAGAATTTCAATATAAATGGGGCTGAAGTCTTGAAAAGCTACTATAAGATCGGGGAAGATGTGGACAAATACATGAACAGTTCATACATACTCGAACTCACCGAAAAACTGATTGCCGAGGAACAGCAGAATACAAAAATGTTTGATCTTCTCCTGGATTTCTTTGATGCCATGGAAAATCGTAAAAAAAAGTATATGACCCTGGTCCTGGCCTACGAAACAAAAGCCCTTGGCATACTGGGATATATGCCGGAACTTTCAGTATGTATCATATGCGGAAAGAAAAACAGACCCGCCTTGCTGGACATAAAAGAAGGAGGGATAGTATGCAGGGATTGTGCAAATAATATTGATGATCATAATAGCCATACATTGATTTATGACATTGATTTTGGTATAGTAGATATATTAAAATATTTTTCGGCAAACTCATTGAAGAATCTTGAAAATCTGGCGCTTGAAGGAGATAAACCCGAAAAAATAAAAAAGATTCTCGGAGAATATATTTCATATCATCTGGAAATAGACAAAATGAAAAGTGAAAAATTTTTAACTGATAATTAAGGAGGTATATCATGGAAATCACATTAGAAAAAATCGAACTTGTAAAGGACAGGACGGGAGTAAGTTACAAAGAAGCGAAAGAAGCCCTTGAAGCCGCTGAAGGAAGTGTTGTTGATGCCATAATCAACATCGAGGAGACCCTTGACGAAGACAGCAAAAAAACCTTTGGAGTAAAAGGCGCCGCCATAGTAGATTCCATCAAGGAGCTGGTCAGAAAAGGTAACGTTTCCAAAATAGTCGTAAAAAAACAGGATGGGGATCAAGTCGTTAATATACCTGTAAATGTGGGTATCGTGGGTGTAGTCATAGCACCGTGGGGGATGCTGGCGGGAGCAATAGCAGCATTTGGATTCAAATGTGTCATAGAAATAGTCAAAACCGACGGTACAATAATAGATGTAAGCGACAGAGCCAACGAAGCCATGAACAAGGCCAAAGAAAAGGGCGTTGAGTTTGCAGATGCTGCCAAAGAAAAAGGCGAAGATGTATATGAAAAAGTAAAGAACAGTGATGTTTACGAAAAAGTCAAAAGCAGTGATGCATACGAGAAAGTAAAGGATGCGGCATCCGATGCAATAAACAAGACTTCTGATGCAATAAAAAACAAAAAAGAAAAAGCGGCTGAAGATTTTGCCGATACATTTGCAGAAGACATAGAGGATGAAGATGACAAGAAAGGCGATAATGAATAGATGAGCAAAGAAGTATCTATGGAGAAGCTGGTCGCTCTGGCCAAAAACAGAGGATTTGTATATCCCGGTTCGGAAATATACGGAGGACTGGCAAACTCATGGGACTATGGTCCTTTGGGAGTAGAGTTCAAGAACAATCTCAAAAAAGCCTGGTGGAAAAAATTCGTGCAGGAATCAAAGTACAATGTCGGTATTGACGCGGCCATACTTATGAATCCGAAAGTATGGGAAGCATCAGGTCATGTTGCCGGATTCGCAGACCCCCTGGTGGACTGCAAAAACTGCAAAGCCAGGTTCAGAGCAGATAAACTGATAGAAGATCACATGGAAGTTCACGGAGTGACCGGTATCACTGTAGACGGCTGGCCCAGAGAAAAACTGGAAGAATACATCAAAGAAAAAAATCTCAGTTGTCCGGACTGCGGTAAAAGCGATTTTACAGGAATAAGGCAGTTTAATCTTATGTTCAGGACCTTCCAGGGAGTAACGGAAGATTCCGGAGCGGAGATATATTTGAGACCTGAAACTGCTCAGGGAATATTTGTCAATTTCAAGAATGTACAAAGGACTTCCAGAAAAAAAATACCCTTTGGAATAGCCCAGATAGGCAAATCTTTCCGAAATGAAATAACTCCCGGCAATTTCATATTCAGGATACGTGAATTTGAACAGATGGAACTTGAGTTTTTCTGCAAGCCCGGTAAAGACCTCGAATGGTTTGATTACTGGAAGGAATACTGTCTGAACTTTCTTTTGTCACTGGGGATGAAGAAAGAAAATATAAAGCTTAGAGATCACGAAAAAGAAGAACTGTCCCATTACAGCAATGCCACCACAGACATTGAATTTCTTTTTCCTTTCGGTTGGGGGGAACTGTGGGGCATAGCTGACAGAACAGATTTCGATCTTAAGCAGCATATCGGTCATTCGGGACAGGAAATGAATTATATGGATCCCGAAACAA
>JAAYYX010000160.1 GCA_012515135.1 Clostridiales bacterium
CTTTCCTGCTTCCCAAAAGAAAAGAATCCATTGTCTTTGTGGTTCTATAGCAATATAAGGCAATGGATACGACCATAATTATGTATAATAATATCGTTATCAGTGTCACTATCTGAAGCATTTGATCTTTTTTCCTTTCATTTTTTATTACTGTCCGCTAGTGCCGTCATTCCGCTCATTTCCGGCATTCTGTTCATAAACTTCATTCTGTTTTATTTCATCGGGGTAATATGCTTCCCAGGATCCGGCCATTACCGGTTCTCCCGGAGATACACTCCCAATGAACTGATACAGATCCTGTCCTCCTATTACTCTTGTTCTTGGCAAAAGAAGGGCATCACGACCAGGAAAAACTCTTCCGCCTTCCGTGGTAACTGCACATATGAAACCTGCTTTTTGTAAAATATTCCTGCAGTTTTCTGTATAATCTCCATAGGGATATGCAAAGGCGTCTTCACTTTTGCATATGTCTACTGATGTTTTCAGATCTTCAAGGGCGTCTTTTTCGGGAAGAGCCGTAAATACTCCTCCCTTTCCTATCATTCCCCCGGCTCTGTGCATATTATGTGAATGGGACTGGAAAGAAACATATTCGCTTCCATAAAGCTCCACTTTTTTCTTTCCGCTGTTTTTTGTGATTATGAATACTGTGGCAGGTATCCTGTATTTTTCAAGAGCAGGAGCGATATACCTAAGTGAATCCAGCTCTCCGTCGTCAAAGGTCATAACGACACTTTTTTCAGGAAGCATTATTTTTCCTTCTGTATAGTCTCTGACTTCCTTCCATGTGGGGAAATAATAATCGTTTTCATTGAGATATCCGAGCATTTCTTCCAGCAGATCTTTGCTTATGTAATTCTGATATCTTGCCTGAAGATCATAGGGAGGATCATCAGGATCATAAACATGATGAAACATCATGATGGGCAACCCGGTAGTTTCGTATCCGGTATTTTTTGTCACGGTGAATACTCTTTTTCTTGTGGTGCTGTTTCCCCGGCCGTCTGAAACCGTGTATTCACGTTCATGCTTTCCGGTTTTCATAAATCCGGTTTCGGTCACCTTGACATCTTCAGTTATATCGTTCCCCTTCTCATCAAAGGCCTCATAACCCGCTTCACTGTATACTTCACCAAGCCCTATCTTAACATTCAAAGGCCCCTTTAGTTTCAGCACCGGATCCATCTTTTCCCCTACTTTTACTGTCCTTGTTTTTTCTGCGCTGCGGCATACATATGTTATTTTATATGTACCGGGCTTTGATGTGTCCAGATCGCTTTTTATTTTTATTTCTGAAGTTATATCCTTTTCTTTGAAAACGGCTTTTGCCCCCTTTTCATTATATGTGCCATAAAGTCCGATGCTCAGATCGTCACTTCCTATTATGGTTATTGAAGGCTGTCCAAGGGAACGGATCAAAACTGCGGCAGAAATACCAATGAGTGCAATAAGTACAAATACTATCAAAGTATAAAGTCTTTTGTCTTTTTTCTTTCTTATTTTTGTCTTTTCCTGTCTCATAGCCGTTTTTTTCTGTTGTTCGAAGGTTTTTTGTGTTGACATGGTATTCATTATAGCATAATTTCATTATTATGGTAGAATAATATCTATGAAGAAACATGCCATTATACCTGTTTTTATCCCGCATATGGGATGCCCCCATAACTGTGTTTTCTGCAACCAGAACACCATAACAGCAAAGACTGCTCCCGGCTCTGCAGACGATGTAAGGGAAATAATAGAAGAAAGACTGCCGACACTTAGCGGCCGTGGTCTCGATACTATTGAGATAGCCTTTTTCGGAGGCAGTTTTACAGGAATACCATTGGACTGGCAAAAAAAGTACCTGGCCGTTGCAAAGGAATACAAGGACAATGAACAGGTGGACAAGATACACATCTCCACAAGACCAGACTACATAAATCCTCCCATTCTGGAGAATTTAAAAAAGTTCGGGGTGGATATAATTGAACTGGGAGCTCAATCCTTTGACGACGAGGTTCTCTCATTATCAGAACGGGGACACGATGCTTATGATACAGAAACGGCTTCTTTACTTATAACTTCTTACGGTTTTTCTCTGGGGATCCAGCTGATGATAGGTCTCCCCGGAGACACAATGGCAAAAGCGATCAATTCCGCAAAAAAAACTGTTCTTCTGAAACCGGATATAGCAAGGCTTTATCCCACTGTTGTCTTCCAAGGGACCCGTCTTGCAGAAATGAAAAAAGAAGGCAGTTATTGTCCCTTGACCGAAAATCAAGCTGTAGAAATAACAAAAGAAATGTATAAGATCCTTGATGCAGCAGGTATAAAGATAATACGGGTAGGTCTTAAAAGCACGGATCTGGTCAACCCCCAAAATGATCTTTGCGGAAACTATCACCCGGCTTTCCGCCAGCTGGTGGAAGGGGCTATTGCCCGCGAAAAAATGGAAGAGCTTATTAGGGCACATGGCAAAAAAGAAAGATCCTTTTGTTTTACAAGCAACAAAAAAAGTTTTTCCGGCATGATAGGTCATAAGGGCTGCAACAGAGACTATTTCCAAAAAAAATACCCTTCACTGACCTTCAGCTACATTGAAGATGAAATGCTGCCCGACAGAACATACAAAATCAATGTGCTTTTTCCCGGCAAATAAATAACGGATATGGCAGGCAAAAAAATATACATTTTGCAGATACAATGGAAAAAACAATAAAACAATTTTTTAGGTTTACTGTGACCGGGACTTCATGCTTTGCCATAGATCTCGCTTTGATGGTCCTTCTGAAAGAAGTTTTCGGCGTTTATTATCTTGCGGCTTCCATCATATCATTCGGCAGCGCCACCGCCGTAAACTATATAATAAGTGTCAAATGGGTATATTTTGCAAAGGACAGTTCCATAAAGACTTTTGAAATGTTTGTATTTATTTTGCTTAGCATTATTGGTCTAATTATAAACACTTTTCTCGTGTGGGTGTTTGTTGAAAAAATCGGGATCTATTACATACCGGCAAAGGCATTAGCCGGAATAATATCGGGATTTTATAATTTTATCACGCGAAAAATATATCTGGAAAGATAAATCTGCCCCAAGGGGAGCCGGAGGTAAAAATGAAAGCAGTAATAACAGTAATAGGAAAAGATATGGTGGGCATACTGGCCAAAGTCAGTGGCACATGTGCAGAGAAAAATGCCAATGTGCTGGAGGTCAACCAATCTGTTCTGCAAGAATACTTCGCAATGGTAATGCTCATCGACATATCCGCCCTTACCTGTTCTCTTGAACAGCTCAAAACGGATCTTGACAAAAATGTACAGGGCATGACCATACATGTGATGCACGAAGATATTTTCAATTCAATGCACAGGATATGAGAGGAAATACCATGTTGAATATGAACGACATCCTGGAAACCATAACCATGATCCAGGAAGAAAATCTTGATATAAGAACAATTACAATGGGCATCTCCCTGCTGGACTGTGCAGACAGTGATGCAGAAAAGGCCTGTGAAAAAATCTACAAAAAAATATACTCAAAGGCACATGATCTTGTCAAGACCGGAGATGCAATAGAAAAAAAATACGGCATACCCATCGTTAACAAGAGGATCTCTGTCACTCCCGTGTCCATGCTGCTGGCGGCTTCCGGAGGCGATCCGTTAAAATATGCCAAAATTCTGGATCGGGC
>JAAYYX010000021.1 GCA_012515135.1 Clostridiales bacterium
AAAATCTATGCAGCCGTAATAATTTTTTTGTTTCTGGTACCCTATGCAGCGGGAGTTTACAAGGGACTGGGATCTCTTTTTTCCGCAGTATTCCCGGGAGTGCCCGAAGAGACCATAATGCTGCTGGTGGCCCTTCTCACGGCAACGGGACTTTTCCTGGGAGGATACAAAGCCACTTCACTTATAGATTTTTTCCAGGGCATAATAATGCTTACCGGAGTTACGGCCATGATAATAGTTGTTATAAGTCAGCCTGAAGTGGGAGGATTGTTTGAAGGCTTTCAGAAGTTGAAAAATATTGATCCGGACCTCATCAGTCCCTTTGGAGGGAAAAACTGGTTTCCGCTGCTTATAAACATTTCGCTGACAAGTTTTGCTGTATGGGGTCTGCCGCAGATGGTACACAAATATTATGCCATAAAGGACGAATCAAGTATAAAGCAGGGTACGGTTATTGCCACCATATTCGCCCTTGTGATAGGAGGAGGAGCTTATCTGGTAGGCACCTTCGGCCGTCTTTTTGTGCCGGCACTGCCCGACGGGACCCCGGATGCTGCAGGCTCTTTTGATGGTGTAATGCCTGAAATACTCATGTCAGTATTCAGCAGTAATATTTTTCTTATTATATTGCTAAGCATAATAATGCTTCTGCTGCTTTCCGCATCCATGTCCACCCTTGAGGCACTGGTCCTTTCATCAAGTTCTGCCGTGGCGGTGGATCTGCTGGGCACCTTAAGACCGGGAATAAATGAGATAAAACAGATGTTTATAATGAGAGGCTTCTGTGTGCTTTTCGTGGCACTTTCATATATTTTTGCAACAATGAACATAAGTTTCATAGTTAATCTTATGTCTTTTTCATGGGGAGTCGTGGCAGGATGTTTCATCGGACCTTTTCTGTGGGGCCTTTACTGGAAAGGTGTCACAAAAATGGGTGCGTGGGCAGGGGCATTAAGCGGACTTGTTACAGTTACGGGACTTACGGTATCAAATACATTCCAGGAAGGGTTTGCTGCGGCAAAATCAATGGCTCCCCAGTTTGGGGTAACTGCCATGATCGTATCCCTGGCAGCAGTTCCTATTGTGAGCCTTTTTACGAAGAAATTCAGCAGGGATCATATAGACAGATGTTTCAAAGACGGGGAGAAGGACAATGGTTCATATAGGCAATGACTGGGATCTTTTGCTGAAGGGGGAATTTGAAAAAGATTATTATTTAAAACTGAGGGAATTCCTCAAAAGCGAATATAAGAGCAGGATAATATACCCTGATATGTATGACATTTTCAATGCACTGAGGTTCACGCCGTATAAAAATGTAAAAACCGTCATACTGGGGCAGGATCCTTATCATGAGGAGGGGCAGGCCCATGGACTTTGCTTCTCGGTAAAAAAAGGTATTGAAATCCCGCCTTCTCTTGTTAATATATATAAAGAACTAAAAGATGATATGGGCATAGAACCACCCGGCCACGGATATCTAAAAGAGTGGGCCCAAAACGGCGTACTTTTGCTCAATACATGCCTGACGGTAAGAGCACATCAGGCAAATTCACACAAAGGGAAAGGGTGGGAGATATTCACCGACAAAGTAATTGAGCTTCTCAATGAAAGGAAAGAGCCGATGGTATTCATCCTTTGGGGAGCCAATGCCAGAAGCAAAAAAGCGATCATAAACAATACCGCCCATCTTGTACTGGAAGGGGCTCATCCCAGCCCGCTTTCGGCATATAAAGGGTTTTTCGGCGGAAAATATTTTTCTGCTGCCAATGAGTTTTTGTCAAAGTTCACTGAGCCCGTAGAATGGGCCATAGAAGAATAGGAGGTATTTACATGACAAGCACAATAATACTGATAGTAATACTGGCGGTGGTGGCTGTCATAGTCATCTGGTTTATAGCGGCCTATAACGGTTTCATAAAATTAAGGAACAATGTAGAAGAAGGTTTCGCCACCATGGATGTCTACATGAAGAAAAGATTCGATCTTATACCCAATCTGGTTGAAACGGTTAAAGGATATGCATCCCATGAAAAAGAAACTTTTCAGAAGGTCACCGATGCAAGAGCTGCTGTACAGAATGCGGGAAACATGGAAGAAAGGGCAGCGGGAGAAAATATTCTTTCCGGAACACTGAAAAGCCTTTTTGCAGTGGCTGAGAATTATCCGGATCTTAAAGCCAATCAGAACTTCATGGACCTTCAGTCCCAGCTCAAAAAAGTTGAAGAGGACATAGCGAATTCAAGAAAATATTACAACGCAGTTGTTAAACAGTTCAATACAAAAACAGAAGTATTCCCCAGCAACATAATTGCCGGGATGTTCAAGTTTGAACGAAAGAAGATGTTTGAAGTTGAAGGAGAAGAAGAAAGAGAAAATGTCAGGGTGGGATTTTGATATGAAAAAATCATTCAAAAAAACCGTTGCGATTTTTTCTGCGGCGGCAGTTATACTTGTTTTTTCTGCTCCGTTGGGTTTTGCTGCCGATACCGGCATGAAAACCATGGATTTTGATGTACAGGTAAATGTGAAAGAGGATAAGTCAGCATATATCACAGAAAAAATAAAGGTCAGATTTCTTGAACCCAGAAGAGGCATATTCAGAAATATACCTTACACAGGGACTACTTATGAGAAAATTGACGGCAAAAAGGTGGAAACAAATTATCATAATAAAATAGAGGATATAACCGTTTCCGATTATAATTATGAAACTTATAATGACAGCGGATATACAGTTGTAAAAATAGGAGAAGAGGACAAGACCCTTAAGGGGACTCACCGCTATACCATCTCATACAATTACAGGATGGCGGCGGATAAGTCAAAAAACTCTGACACCCTCTATCTTGATCTGATCCCAAAAGACTGGCCAAATGCCATTGATAATACAGATATCACAGTGAACATGCCCAAAAGCTTTGATGAGGACGAACTGGAAGTGTTTGCCGGGGGCATCGGCGATAACATAAATAAGGTCAAATGGGACGTCAAAGGCAACACCATACATATAAAAAACACCGAAAGGCTTCTTGCAGGTGCCGGTACCACCATAAGAATTGTACTTCCGGAAGATTATTTCCAAGGGGAATTGAGCTATAAGTGGGCCATAACGCTGATGATAGTAACCGGCATACTGGCCATACTTACACTTGTATTTTTCTGGTTCAGATACGGAAGAGATCCAAAGCATGTGCAGACTGTGGAATTCGATCCCCCCGAAGGGATATCCCCCGCAGAAGTGGGATATATCATAGACGGAATAAGCGACAAAAAGGATCTCATTTCTCTTATCATATATTTTGCCCACAAAGGTTATCTGACCATTGAAGAAGCCGATGAAAAGGGACGTGATTTCACAT
>JAAYYX010000161.1 GCA_012515135.1 Clostridiales bacterium
CCACCGGTTCCTCCATAAGAAAAACATCTTTGCCTCCGGCCTGTGTGGCGGCTTCTCTGACGGCACGTTTTTCGACTTCCGTCACTCCGCTGGGCACACATACCATTATCCTGGGTCTGAAAAATTTGCCGGAACCGCAGGTCTTTTTTATGAAATATTTGAGCATTCTTTCTGTCACGTCATAATCTGAAATGACCCCGTCTCTCAAGGGTCTTATCGCAATTATATTTGCCGGTGTTCTTCCCAGCATCTGTCTTGCATCTTCCCCCACTGCCAGTATTTCATTCGTGTCATTGTTTATTGCAACAACAGAGGGCTCGTTCAATACGATCCCTTTTCCTTTTATATATACAAGCACGGTGGCCGTTCCCAGATCTATACCTACGTCTTCGGTGAATCCCATCTTTGCTTATCCTCCTTAGCATTGGTTAAAAGTATCACTAAGCTATTATATATAAGAACGACCTTTTTTTCAATCACTTTTTATATGCCCTCTTCTTACAAAGCAGTCATTTTGAACTTTTATCCATGGCCGCTTTAACGAATTCCCTGAAAAGAGGATGTGCTCTGTTTGGTCTGCTTTTGAATTCCGGATGATACTGTACTCCCACAAAATAATGATTGGCCGGTATCTCCACTGCCTCCACCAGCTTACCGTCAGGAGATGTCCCCGCTATTTGCATGCCGGCGGCAGCGAATCTTTCTCTGTAATCATTGTTGAATTCATATCTGTGGCGGTGGCGTTCATATATCTGCTCTTTTCCGTAGGCTCTGTGCATTATCGTATCTTTTTCTATGACGCAGGGGTATGCCCCCAGCCGCATGGTCCCGCCCTTTTGTATATCTGCATACTGATCGGCCATAAGGTCTATTATTTTGCTGTCGCCGCCCTTACAAAATTCTCCCGAACAGGCATGAGATATCCCCAAAACATTCCTGGCAAATTCTATGGCTGCAGTCTGCATTCCAAGACATATGCCCAGATAAGGCACATCATTTTCCCTGGCATATTTTGCCGCCAGGATCTTTCCTTCTATGCCTCTGTCCCCGAATCCCCCCGGCACAAGGATGCCTGCCGCATCTTTGAATATGTCTGCCACCGAATCTTCAGTTACCTCTTCAGCCTCGACCCAGTTGATATCTATCCTGCATCCGTTTTCATATCCTCCGTGCTTTATGGCTTCCGCAACGGAAATATAAGCATCATGAAGTTTCACATATTTCCCGGTTATTGCGATCTTCACTGTTTCTTTTCTGTTCTCTATCCTTTTAAGCATTTCCTGCCATTCCCTCATATGGCATGGCCCTGTTTTTATCCCCAATTCACGGCATACTATTTTGGAAAACCCGCTCTCCTCCAGCATAACCGGGGCTTCATAAAGGACCGGCACAGTACGGTTTTCTATGACGCAGTCTGCTTTCACATTGCAGAAAAGCGAAATTTTTTCTTTTATATCTATACTCACCTGTTCATCAGCACGCATTACAATGATATCCGGTGATATGCCCATGGATCTAAGTTCCTTTACTGAATGCTGGGTCGGTTTGGATTTATGTTCTCCGGAACTTTTTATGTAGGGCACAAGAGTAACATGCACGAACAGACAGTTTTCTTTCTTTTTTTCCAGCGACACTTGTCTTATGGCCTCCAGAAAGGGCTGACTTTCTATATCGCCGGTGGTGCCTCCTATTTCCGTGATTATTACATCCGCATCGTTTTGTTTATCCACACTGTAAATAAATTCTTTGATCTCATTGGTGATGTGGGGTATTACTTGTACCGTGCTGCCCAGGAACTCTCCTTTTCTTTCCTTGTTCAAAACGTTCCAGTAGACTTTCCCTGTGGTGAGATTGGAAAATTTGTTCAGCTCTTCATCTATGAATCTTTCATAATGCCCCAGATCAAGGTCTGTTTCGGCTCCGTCTTCGGTAACATATACTTCCCCGTGCTGATAAGGGCTCATTGTTCCGGGATCCACATTTATATAAGGATCCAGCTTCTGAGAGATCACCTTTAGGCCCCTGGCCTTAAGCAGTCTGCCAAGGGATGCTGCCGTTATTCCTTTACCAAGCCCGGAAACCACCCCTCCGGTAATAAAAATATATTTCTTCTGTTTTTTCATTTCCATTCTCCTTTCCCGATTTTTTTCCGAATGCATTACAACAAAATAAAAAGCGCCAAAAATAAAAAAAACAAGGTTTCCCGGCTTTGGAGTGAGAGGGATAACCCAGACCCCGCTTCGCCGTCTTTCCTTATTTGTGTTTATATTTTGTGCACTTTTTTTATAAATATTTACTAAGATATTATATACCCTGCTTAGGAAAAATGCCAGTATTTTTTTTTAGAAAATATGTTATACTTGTTTCATCTTGATCATGGAGGATAAAAATGCTTTATTTGAAAAACGATTACAGTCTTGGGGCCCATCCCCAAGTCATGGAAGCTCTGGAAAAAACCAATATGGTACATGCCGACGGTTACGGCATAGACGAATTCTGCGACGGCGCGGCGGAAATAATCAAACAGAAAATAGGAAGAGAAGATGCTGATGTTCACTTCCTGATGGCCGGGACCCAGACAAACATGACCGCCATTGCGGCTTTTTTGAGACCCCATCAGGCAGTCATAGCTCCTGAAACAGGCCATATCTGTGTTCATGAGACCGGAGCCATCGAAGCAACGGGACACAAAATAATACATGTGCCCACGGATGACGGCAAAATATATCCCGAACAAATAGATGAGGTGATGGTTTTTCATGAAGATGAGCATTATGTGCAGCCCAAGCTCCTTTATATTTCCAACTCCACCGAAACAGGCAATATATATACCGGGGCCGAACTAAAAGCCCTAAAAAACACCTGCAAAAAGCACGGTCTTTATACATATATAGACGGTGCCCGCCTTGCCATGGCCCTCACGGCAGAAGGTAACGACCTGACAATGAAGGATCTGCCGTCTTTTGCGGATGCTTTTTATATCGGAGGAACAAAAAACGGCATACTCATGGGAGAAGCCCTTATCATACTGAACGGATCTTTTAAGGAGGATTTTCGTTTTCTCTTGAAACAAAGGGGCGGCATGCTGGCCAAGGGCC
>JAAYYX010000022.1 GCA_012515135.1 Clostridiales bacterium
GGCGGACTTGCATACGAGGGTCTCAACAATCTTGGAGATTCAGGAGCAAAAGCCATAGTGATACTCAATGACAACGGCATGTCCATATCCAAAAGCACCGGCGGTGTTTCCAAACACTTGAGCAAGCTAAGAGTTTCAAAAGGATATTACAGCCTGAAAAGGAATGTCAAAAAAGCCTCCAAAAAGATACCCGGCATAGGGGACAATATCTATTCCGGAATGGAAAAACTGAGAGATTCCCTTAAATACGTCATTGTTAACGGTGTAATATTCGAAGAAATGGGATTCACCTATATAGGACCCCTGGACGGGCACAATATAGAAGAACTTTCCAGACACATGGAACTTGCAAAAAATGCCCAAGGACCGGTACTGCTGCATTTAATAACCGAAAAGGGCAAAGGATACAGAAATGCTGAAGTTTATCCCGGCAGATATCACGGCACGGGACCCTTCGATCCAGAAACGGGAGCAGCTGTCAATTCTTCTGATATTCCCACATATTCTGATGTTTTCGGCAAAAAACTGGTTGAGCTGGCATCAGACGATGACCGGATAGTGGCGGTTTCCGCAGCAATGACCGAAGGCACAGGTCTTTCGGAATTCTGCAGCAGATTTCCTGACAGGACTTTTGATGTGGGTATGGCCGAAGAACATGCAGTCTCCTTCGCAGCAGGCCTTGCAAAAGGCGGTGCAAGACCCTTCGTGGCCATTTACTCCACCTTTCTTCAAAGGGCCTATGACCAAATAATAACCGACGTATGCCTTCAGGGACTTCCTGTTATCTTTGCCGCAGACAGAGCGGGAAATGTGGGAGCAGACGGAGAAACACACCACGGTATGTTCGATATTTCATACTTCAGTCACATGCCGGGAATGACAGTAATGGCCCCGGCCGACGGAAGAGAGCTGGAGCAGATGATGGATCATGCCCTTACTCTGGCCACGCCCTGTGTAATAAGGTACCCCCGGGGCGAAAACGGTGACATACTCAAAGAAAGGATCCCGCTTTACCGGGGCTCCCAAATCATATCTCAGGGGAAAGACGCAGAGATATGGGCTCTTGGAAGCATGGTCAAAACGGCCCTTGAAGCTGCGGAGATACTTAAAAAGAAAGGAATAGATACCGGAGTTGCAAATGTACGGTTCGTTTCTCCCGCCGATGAAGAAAAAATCATTTCTTCGGCCAAAAAAACCAAACATATAATAACCCTGGAAGATAACATCATAAAGGGCGGATTCGGAGAAAAGGCTGCGGCTCTTCTGATGAAAAACAATATAAAAACAAAAATGATCAATATGGGCTGGCCCGATAAATTCATTGAACACGGTTCCGCCTTTGAACTGTACAAAAAATACAGGCTCGATGCCGCAGGGACAGCAGAAAGGATAAGTGATCTCATTGAAGGAAAGGCTTGATTCCGTTCTTGTTAAAAGAGGATTCTTCTCTTCCCGGGAAAAAGCCAAAGCCTCTGTAATGGCCGGTCTTGTCACCGTCGGAGGTCAGATGGCCTATAAAGCAGGGATGCAGGTAGATCCCGGTGAAGAAATTTCCATAAAGGAGGATGCCTGCCCCTATGTGGGAAGAGGCGGGCTTAAACTGAAAAAAGCCCTTGATGTTTTCAAAATAGACCTTAAAGGAAAAACTGCCATTGACATGGGGGCGTCAACGGGCGGTTTCACAGACTGCATGCTCAAGGCGGGAGCCGCAAAGGTATATGCCATAGATGTGGGATACGGACAGCTTGACTGGAAGCTGCGAAATGATAAAAGAGTAATAAATATAGAGAGGACCAATATCCGCTATATGGATCATGACCATATAAGCGAAGAAGCGGATTTTATTAGTATAGATGTTTCTTTTATTTCGGTGAACCTTATTTTCCCAAAAGCTGCCATGTTTCTTAAAGAAGACGGCAATATACTCTGTCTCGTTAAACCTCAATTCGAGGCGGGCAGGGATCAGGTAGGGAAGAAAGGCATAGTAAGAGATAAAAAAGTGCATGAAGAGGTAATAAAAAAGGTGATCGGATATGGAAAGGATGCGGGGCTTTTCCCTGCGGGACTTACATATTCGCCCATAAAAGGTGCCGGGGGCAATATCGAATATCTGCTTTTTCTGAAAAAAAATGATCATGAAGCAGTTTCCGAAAATGAAGAGACTTCAATAAATATTGAAAAAACAGTAGGGGAATCTAATGAAATTATCTAAACAGATCATGGCGATGGCGCATTCGCCGGTGAAAAAATACTATGTTTATGCCAACAGGGCAAAAATGCGCGGCAAAAAAATATATCACCTGAACATCGGGCAGCCGGATATAAAAACACCTCCCGAGTTCATGGAGGCAGTAAGATCTTTTGATGAGGATGTTCTTGCTTATTCGGCTTCAGAGGGCATGACCGAGACGATCGATGCCCAGAGACGCTATTACAGAAGATACCATATGGATTATTCACGCAGTGAAATAATAATAACCAACGGCGGAAGTGAAGCTCTTTTATTCGCCATGGCCTGCATAATAAACCCGGGAGACGAGATCATAATACCGGAACCTTATTATACCAACTATAATCTTTTCACCGGGATATACGGAGGAAAGATCGTTCCGGTGACCACAAAAGCAGAAGAAGGATATCATTATGCAGACAAAAATAAACTCAAGAAGGCCATCTCTCCAAAGACAAAGGCGATATGCCTTTGCAATCCTGGGAATCCAACAGGTACGGCTCTTTCAAAGGATGAGATGAAAATGATATGCGATCTGGCCGTCGAACATGACTTTTTTATAATAGCCGATGAGGTATACAGGGAATTCTGCTATGATACCGACGAGATCCTGAGTTTTGGTCAGTTTGAAGAAGCCTCACAAAACGTAATAATAACAGACAGTATTTCCAAAAGATTCAGCGCTTGCGGAGCCAGGATCGGTTCCATGGCCACCAAAAACAAAGATGTATATGAAAATGCCATGAAACTTGCTCAGGCCCGATTATGCTGTCCCACGCTGGACCAGATAGGCGCTGTGACTTTATATGATCTTCCGAAGGATTTCTTTGATAAAACCAAAGCGGAGTACAACCACAGAAGAAATGTGGCATATCATGCACTGCAGAAAATAGAAGGCATAGTATGTGAAAAACCCAGAGGCGCATTTTATATAACCTGCAAACTTCCGGTAAAAGATGCGGAGGATTTTCTCATCTGGATGCTGGATGACTTTGAAGACAGGGGAGAAAGCACCATGTTCGTTCCCGCTGAAGGATTTTACGGAACTCCCGGACTCGGCAGAGATGAGATACGTCTTGCTTATGTTCTCAACGAAAAAGACCTTTTAAGAGGTATAGAGCTCATTAAACTGGGACTTAAGGAGTACAGAAGATGAAACTGTCACCCATGATGCAGCAGTACATGGAAATAAAGGAAGAATACAGTGACTGTATACTTTTCTTCAGGTTGGGCGATTTTTATGAGATGTTTTTTGATGACGCAAAAACCGCCTCAAAAGAACTGGAACTGACCCTTACGGGCAAAAACTGCGGACTTGCCGAAAGAGCGCCCATGTGCGGAGTTCCTTTTCATGCAGTGGATTCATATATATCGAAACTGGTAGAAAGAGGATATAAAGTCGCCGTGTGCGAGCAGACCGAAGATCCCGCCGCCGTTAAGGGCATAGTAAAAAGAGAAGTCTTGAGAATAGTGACTCCCGGCACCATAACCAGCGGAGAAATGCTCAATGAAAGAGAAAACAACTATCTGGCATCTGTGTACCTGGCAAAGGATCGTTTCGGATTCTCTTACTGTGATATTTCAACGGGAGAAATGAATGTGACCGAGTTTCCGGAAGAGGAAGGCAAACCGGCCCTTCTAAACGAACTGGTACGAATAAAGGCAAGTGAGATCATTGTAAATGAAGACTTTATAGACCACATAAAAAAAGAAGAGCTGGAAGGTTCCTGTGATGCCCGCATAAACATACTTCCCGGAAGATACTATTCCGAAGATGAAACTGCGGATGCCATATTCAGACAGTTCGGGACAATATCCCCGGCGGGCATAGGCCTTGACGAAAAGACTTCAGCCGCTTTATCTCTGGGCGCCCTTATAAGTTACCTTCTGCAGACCCAGAAACAGACCATGGAACATATAAAAAGCTTCGGTATTTATCAGATAGGCAGCCGTATGGTCCTTGACAAATCCACCATCAAAAATCTGGAAATCACCGAAACTCTTTGGGAAAAAAAGACCCGCGGATCCCTGCTTGGTGTACTGGATAAGACCCATACCGCCATGGGGGGGAGAAAGATAAGGAACTGGCTCAGAGAACCCCTTATATCCTGTCAGGAAATATGCGAAAGACTGGATGCGGTAGAAGCTCTTCTGGAAGACGAAATGCTAAGAAACAACATAAAGGAAAGCCTCAAAGCCATATATGACTTTGAAAGACTTTCAGCCAAGATCGCCACCGGCAGTGCCAACGGAAAAGATATAGTTGCCCTTCGGAATTCCCTTTATGTGCTGCCGGAAATAAAGCTGGATCTTAAAGACAGCGAAAGCCTTTTGCTGAATGAGATCTACATGAATATAGATACTCTTGAAGAAGTCCATGATAGGATAGCCAAGGCCATAAAAGACGATCCGCCCTTTACCGTAAAAGAAGGCGGTCTCATAAAAGACGGTTATTCACCGGAACTGGATGAACTCAAGAATTCCATAAAAGATGCCAGAAAGTGGATAGCTTCCCTGGAAAACAAAGAAAGGAAAAGAACAGGCATAAGCAATCTGAAGGTCGGCTACAATAAGGTTTTTGGATACTATATCGAAATAACCAAGTCCAAATATGACATGATACCCGAAAACTATATAAGAAAACAGACCCTTGTCAATGCGGAGCGATTCATAACTCCCGAGCTGAAAGAGACCGAAAGCACCGTACTTAATGCGGAAATGAAAATAAACCAAACAGAGTATGAACTTTTTTGCAGTCTGCGGGATTTCATAAAGGAACATATAGGCAGGATACAGAAAACATCCCATGCCGTTTCTACACTGGATGTGCTTGCTTCTTTTGCCCAGGTAAGTTCAAGACTTGATTATGTGAAACCTGAAATGAATGAAAGCGACACGATCTTTATCGAAAAAGGCCGTCACCCGGTCATAGAACAGACCATAAAAGACGGTATATTTGTGGCGAATGACACTTATATGGACAGACAGGATGCTTCCATGCTGCTCATAACAGGCCCTAATATGTCCGGAAAGTCCACATATATGAGACAGACCGCTCTTATCGTTCTCATGGCCCAGGCGGGCTGTTTTGTGCCCTGCGAGGCTGCATCCATCGGGATAACCGACAGGATATTTACAAGAATAGGGGCATCGGACAATCTGGCAGGAGGTCAAAGTACTTTTTTCGTCGAAATGAGCGAA
Source organism: Clostridiales bacterium (assembly GCA_012515135.1). GTDB lineage: Bacteria > Bacillota > Clostridia > Peptostreptococcales > Anaerovoracaceae > UBA1422. The sequence continues at coordinate 5,432 of JAAYYX010000022.1, forward strand.
CTTGCATATATACTGAACACTGCCACATCAAAAAGCCTTGTTATCCTGGACGAAATAGGACGGGGGACCAGTACATATGACGGGCTTTCCATAGCCTGGGCAGCAATAGAATACCTGTGCAAGTCCGAAAAACGGATAAGAACACTTTTTGCATCCCATTACCACGAACTCACTTCCATGGAAGGCTCCCTCAGGGGATTCAGGAACCTCAATGTGGATGTGGCAGAAGAGAACGGAGAAGTCATATTTCTGCATAAGATCGTTCCGGGCACCGCCAGCAGGAGCTACGGGATCCATGTGGCAAGATTGGCGGGAGTTCCGGAAGAACTGCTGGAAAATGCCAAAATCAAGCTTGCCCGGTTGGAAAAAACAAAAGAAGAAGACAAAGGACCTGACAAAGAAGAGCAGATATCACTATTTTCATTAAAAGAAAACTGAAACAGTAAACCGGATCCTGATTGACAAATACTTAAATCTGGTCCGGATCTGAAAGGCGGCGTAAATGGAACAGATTATAAAACTTCTGAATAAGACCGTGTCGGATCTGATCGCTGCGGGAGAAGTAGTGGATCGTCCTCTTTCGGTGGTGAAGGAACTTGTGGAAAATTCCATTGACGCAGGAGCGTCTTCCATTGTGATCGAGATCAGAAAGGGCGGAAAAGAATACATCAGAGTTACCGATAACGGCAGCGGTATCCCGGAAAACCAGGTCAATATGGCTTTTCAGAGACATGCCACCAGCAAAATACAAAGGGCTGAAGACCTGGGATATATAGAGACACTGGGGTTCCGGGGGGAAGCTTTGGCCAGTATTTCGTCGGTTTCCAAAATGGAAGTTATAACAAAGACAAAAGAAAGCCAGACCGGAAGCAAAACCGTTATCCACGGCGGGGAAACAAAAGAACATGTTCCCACAGGATGCCCCGACGGGACCACGATGATAGTCAGAGACCTTTTTTTCAACACCCCCGCAAGACTGAAATTCATGAAATCCGACAGTGCCGAAAGCTCTGCAGTGATCGATTTTGCTGCACAAATGGCTCTTGCATATCCGGAAATAAGAACAAGAATGATCAGCAACGGAAATATCCTGTTTTCCACCAGAGGGACAGGTGACCGCCGCAAAGTCATAATGACCCTTTCCGGAAACGATCCCGCTATGAAACTGCTGCCCCTTGAAATAACAGAAGGCAACATCTATGTCAAAGGATACATTTCGGGGCCCGGGGAAAGTAAAGCCAGCAGGAAAGGTCAGATATATTTTGTGAACGGAAGGGCTATATCAAGCAAAATACTTGAAAAAGCCGTTGATTCCGCCTATTCGGACAGGCTTTTCGAAGGCCGGTTCCCAATAATATACCTGTTTCTGGAAATATCACCTTCCGAAATAGATGTAAACATACATCCCAACAAGCGTGAAGTCAGATTCAATGATGAAAAAAACCTTACATCAGTCCTTATTGATGGAATAAAAGAAGCACTTACGGTAAAGGAAGCTGTCCCGGACATGGACATAAACGGCGGCCCCCATGTTTTTCAGACACCGGACAACGGACCTGAAAAAGAAATGACTGCAGAACAAGTTGACATAAAAACAATATTGTCAAGTTATAGACATGAAGCAGAAAAAATAAAGGACGAAATAGCAGGGTATAAAGCCGGATACGGAAATAAGGAACCCCGGGAAACGATCCATATCGAAAAATATACGGAAGTAAAACCCTTTGATTTTGCACAGATACAGGTGA
>JAAYYX010000162.1 GCA_012515135.1 Clostridiales bacterium
CTCCTTTTTAATATCCTTTGACCCCGGGATTTATATTTTCTTCTTATTGGGTCCTTATCTGCACTAAATTTATTGTTAAACTTTTACCCATTTCCATTAAACCCAAACATATCTTTTGTTCCTATATGTGAAGATCTTTTTTTCTGAAAACAATTACTGCAGCGGCGAACAGGAGCAAGGCTCCCGCAAAAAGTATAACTACCTGAACATATGCGAAAGTATCTTCTTTGATTATCCCATCGGTATCAAAAAGAGTGAAGAAGGTGGCATACTTCAGGTCTTCAAATTTTTCGCCTGCATTTGCCAGCATTTGTATTATGTACATAAGAGACGGTATCCCGGCTCCTAAAGCAGCTGCCTTTTTTGCATCACTGAAAATACAGGAACAGATAAAACATATACCTGCGATGAAAAGCAGCATGGAAAGGGCTCCTATATTTATCATTATGAAACCTTCTTTATCCAGATCTCCTTTGAATAAAAACTCGCTTGTTACTATTCCCAGCACTGTGGAAAAAGCAACAAGGAGGACTATTCCCGTCACAAGAACCATGGCCTGTGTAACTGCCACTGATGTGCGCTTTACAGGAGCCGACAGCAGATATGACATGGATCCCCGATCCACATGGCGGGCAATAAGCCGGTTTGCACAAAGTATGGCAAACACCATTGGAAGCACCGGTATAATGAAACCGTAAAGATAGGATGCCAGGAATTCAATAAGTGATCCGGATGTGGATTTCATACCGAACATAGACATCATCTGAGGCATGGCTTTGGCATACTCATCAAATACATGGCTTAATTTAGGATCAAACATATAAATGATTATTATAAAGTACATTGCCAGTACAGCACCGAAGATAAAAAGCAGTCTCCAGTTCTCCTTCATTCCCTGTTTGAATAGTATTGGACTGAACATTACTTATCACCTCCGTAATACTGCAAAAATACTTCTTCCAGACTCTGACCCGGTGTTTTTATGTTGGTTACCGGGTAACGAGCCATAACTGATATCAGATCTTTTATGTCGCCTTTTATGCCCACTGTCACACTGCTGTCTGAAACAACCGTTTCTCCCAGCTCTTCTCTTGCAAAAGCCGCCGCCGAATCCGGACTGTCCAGGGTTATGATATACTTCCTGACCTGAGTCTCCTTAAGGGCGTCCACTGAATCCACGGCTGCAAGCCGACCGTTTTTTATTATGCAAACTCTGTGACAGGTGCGTTCCACTTCTTCGAACATATGTGATGACATAAGTATAGTCTTGTCTCTCTTCTTTTCTTCGAGTATCAGATTTATAAAGCGATTCTGCATGAGAGGGTCAAGACCGCTGGTGGGTTCATCCAGGATCAGTACCTGCGGGTCATGCATAAAGGCCGCCACTATACCCACTTTTTGTTTCATTCCTTTGCTCATTTTTTTGAGCTTGCCTTTTGCATCAAGTTCAAATCTTTCAAGCAGCTCATTTTTGCGGCCGTTTGCTTTTATGCCTCTGTATTTCTCCAGGAAGATCAAAAATTCCTGCCCGGTCATATCACTGAAAAATTCCATTTCGCCCGGAATGTATCCCAGCTGTTCCTGTATCCGGGCACTTTCCTTCCAGCAATCCCTCCCTGCTATGGTGCAACTGCCCTTCTGCGGTTTCAAAAATCCCATCAGATGTCTTATAGTGGTTGTTTTTCCCGCTCCATTTGGTCCCAAAAATCCGAATACTTCACCTTCCTTTACCGAAAATGAAACATCAAATACCCCCCGGTCATTGCCGTAATTCCTTGTAAGTTCTTTGATCTCGATCACATTCATTAAAGATACTCCTCCCTGTATAAAGTTTTTTTGAGCAGTTCCATGTATATTTCAAGTTCTTTAATTATATTTTCTGCACTTATTGATCCTACTGATGAGCGTATAAGACCCTCGCTTATCCATATGAGCAGATTATTTACGATTTTCATGTCGACACCCGGCTTGAATCTTCCAAAGTCTACTTTTGCAAAAAGCATATCCATCCCCATGGTGGTGTTTTCCTTATTCATTTTCTCGAGATCATCTGCGATCTCGGCATCGCTCTCGCTTATGGATGAGGCGATAAAATCATACATCCCCGGATATTCTGAAACTATTCGCATTTTTGCCTCTGTGATTTTTTTTATGCATTCAAAAAGATCGTCTGTCCCTTCAGGAAGTTTTTTTATTATCAAGTCCACCGCGTACTGATAAAG
>JAAYYX010000163.1 GCA_012515135.1 Clostridiales bacterium
ACCAGTATCTCTGCCGGGCCCGCCGCCTGCTTTCCGTAATGCTGTTTCAGAAATGCCGTCATAACATCCTTCTCATCGTCCCCGGCATGCACTTCAAGGGTATATGTTTCTCTTCCCGTCAGCTTACCATCCCTCACATAAAAAAGTACCACATGTCCTTCACCGGCCCAGTGGACCACATCGATGTCCTTTGTGTTTTTCAGTACCACCCTCTGTTTCTCACCCAGGGTCTTTGCTGCAAGAAGATAATCTCTGTATCTGGCAGCTTCTTCATAATCCATTCTTTCCGATGCCGCTGCCATTTTTTCCTTCAGATAATCGGATATCTTTCTGCTTCTGCCCTTTAGAAATTCCATTGCCGAACTGATTCTCCGCATGTATTCTTCCCTGTCAACACCGCCTTTGCATATCCCCTGACACTGTCCGAGATGATAATTCAAACAAGGTCTTGAGCCTTTAGCGAACTTTGATGCGGGGCATCTTTTTAGTACGTATACGGTGTTCAGAAGCTCCACCATCTGAGCCACTGCTCCCGCATCGGTATATGGTCCGAAATATTTGTCCCCTTTCCTGTCCATTTTGCGGGTCTTAAGTATCCTGGGGAATTCCTCGGTGGTGGTCACTTTTATGAAGGGATATGTTTTGTCGTCACGGAGCAGCACATTATATCTGGGCATATACTTTTTGATAAGATTGCACTCAAGTATCAGAGCTTCCATCTCAGTGCCCGTGGTAATATATTCAAATTCGGCGATGTGAGAAACCATGGCTCTTACTTTCGGATCCGTATTTCTGTATGCGCGAAAATACTGCCTGACACGTTTCTTCAGGGAAACAGCTTTTCCCACATATATAACGTTTCCCAGCCGGTCTTTATGGATATAAACTCCCGGTTTGTCCGGGAGTTTTTTTAAGTTTTCCTCAATATCGAACATTTTCCCGCCTTTAATAGGGCCAGTCTCTTCGTCTTTTGTTTTCCGCCTCTTTTGCCCTTCTTATTCTTGCTTCTTCTTCCTCTCTTATCCTGGCTTTTTCTTTCTTTGTTCTTCTGGCTCTTTCCGCTTTTTTTCTTTTTGACCGGCATATAAGTATCACAAGCAGTGCTATGAAAATTATAACAAGCAGGATAAGTATTATAAGGGCCGCCATATCCGAAACGCCTACGGCCGTCCAGGGGCCTCCTTTTTTGACCGACTCCGAAACAACCAGCTTTGCTTCACCGACTTTTATATCATCCACATAAAGATTCACCGTTCCTGCCTTTGTGCCTTTTTTGACCGGTGCTTTCAGATCCTGTCTCATTATGATCTTTTGTGAAACCAGAGAATCCGATCCTTCATTGGAAAGTGTTGCATAAGCTCCATCTTTCACTTCTGCATCAACTTTCAGTTTGCTGCCATTTTTGATTTTTACTTTGCCTGCCGTTTCTCCCGGTTTATATGCCCTGTAGGTATGATAGTTGTCAAATCCGAAATCCAGCAGTTTTATGCAGTCGGAGAATCTGGAAAGATCATCGGGGGCAAAAAGGATGACTGCGATAAATTCCGTCCCTTTGCGTTTGGCAGATCCCGCAAGACAGTACCCCGCCGTTCCCGTCTGACCTGTTTTGATGCCGATGGCTCCTTCATACTTGGGGAAACGCTCCCGGCCGTTCACATTTATTTCACTTTTTTTATCATAAAGAAGTCTGTTGGTACTTTTGAATTTTCTTTCTTCGGATGCCCCTTTTGCAGGGACCTCATATCTTACCGTAGAAACTATTTTTCTGAAGGTCTTGTTTTTCATGGCCCAACGGCATATAAGCGCCAGATCCTCTGCCGTTGTAACATGACCTGTCACATCATTAAGGCCGTTGGGGTTTTTGTAAAATGTACTTTCCGCCCCCAGTTCGTGGGCTCTTTTGGTGGAAAGTTCGGCAAATTCGGTAACGCTTCCCGAAACTTCCTCCGCCAGTACCACTGCCGCATCATTTGCCGACCAGACCATCATTGAATAAAGCAGCTGTCTGACTGTTAACTGCTCACCTTCCTTAAGGGACATTACATGTCCCAGAAGATCCATATCTCTTGTTATGGTGACTTTTTTGTCGAGATCCAGGTTTTCTATGGCCAGCATGCAGGTCATCACTTTGGTTATGCTTGCAGGCTCCATTACCCGTTCCGGGTTTTTTTCATAAATAACTTCTCCTGTTTTGGCATCCATCAGGACTGCCGCCACGGAAACCGTTTCAGGTTCTTCGTCAATAGCAAAAGCAGGCACTGTCTGTGTAAAAGAAAGTGCCAGCATGATAATTATCAAAACCAGTCTTTTCATAAAATTTTTACTGCTTCTCATTTTTGAAAAAAATAATCTGCCAAAGCAAAACCGCTTCCGAAAAAGCGCCCCTTTTCTCCGGACCTCTCGGAAAATTCCCTTGATCCGTCAAATGATTTTTGTTCAGCGCTCCTGTAAATCACATAGGGTACCGGATCCGATGAATGGGTCCTTATGGCAAGGGGAGTTCTGTGATCCGGGACTTCCAGTATGCTGAAATCCTCCGGGGCTTCTTCCAGATATTCAAGTATGGGCATCAATACCTTTTTATCTATGATCTCCAGACATTTTATCTTGCCTTCCATATCTCCCTGATGGGAGCATTCATCAGGACCTTCAATGTGAAGATACACAAAATCCTTTCCGTTTCTGAAAGCTTCTATGGCCGCCCGGGCTTTTCCCTCGAAATTTGTATTTATTGTGCCGGTGGCGCCTTGGACATCCACAGTGGAAAGTCCCGCACATATGGCTATGCCTTTTATGAGATCCACCGCCGATATGGCCGTGCCTGTAATGCCGTATTTTTCTGTAAAGGAAGAAAGTGAGGGTTTCTTGCCCTGTCCCCATATCCAGATGGAATTGGCCGGAGCAAGACCCTTTGCTTTTCTTGCCAGATTTACCGGATGATCATCAAGGATGTCATAGCTTTTCTTCATCATTCCTGCTATATATCCACTGTCCCTGCCTTTGGGAAGATGGTCGCCGGCTCTTTTGCCCAGCTGATCATGGGGAGGAGTCAGTTCCATCTCCGCTGACCCGTTATGAACTATCATCAGATGCCTGTAGCTTACTCCGGTATAAAAGTTTATATTCTCATCTGCAAATTCCTCATTTACAGCCTTTATCAGCTGATCGGCTTCTTCCGTGGATATGTCCCCCCCGCTGTGATCGGAAATTATAAGATCTTCGTATTTTCCTTCACCTTTTAGGGTGATCAGATTCGTCCGGAAAGCCAC
>JAAYYX010000164.1 GCA_012515135.1 Clostridiales bacterium
AACCGCTTCTTACGAGATATGACAGGATCCAGCATGAATTCATGGATAGGGGAGGCTACTTATATAAAAGTGAAATAAAAGGTATTCTTTCCAGCATGGCCTTCGGACCGGAGATGTACCAAAAAACCGTCAGCACCCTTTCGGGAGGGGAAAAGACCAGACTGGCTCTTGCGATTCTCCTTCTTGAAAAACCCGACATGCTTTTCCTTGACGAGCCTACTAACCATCTTGACATCGGCACTCTAAACTGGCTGGAGCAGTATCTGAAATCATATAAAGGCACCATCCTGCTTGTTTCCCATGACCGCTATTTTCTTGATCGGACAGTAAACCGGATTTTCGAAATAGAGAACCACAGACTTTTTAAATATGAAGGAGGTTATGACGGCTTCGCCGAAAAAAAACGCCTGAAAAGGGAAGCGGAATTCAGGCATTATCAGAACACACAGAAACAAATAAAAAAGCAGGAAGAAATAATAAGACGCTTCAAGGGGCACGGCACCGAGAAGTTGGCCAAAAGGGCGGCATCAAGAGAAAAAATGCTTGAGAAGATGGAAAGGACAGAAGCCCCGGCAGCCGTCCCCGGCAAAATAAAAATATCTTTCAAAGAAAAATTCAAAAGCGGGAAAGATGTGGTCATGGCAGAAGGACTTTCCAAAGCCTTCGGTCACGGCAGTAATAAAAAAACCCTTTTTGAGGGACTTGATGTGGATATCAAGCGGGGAGAGCGGATATGCATAGTGGGGCAAAACGGCATAGGAAAGACCACTTTTATGAGGATACTCACCGGGGAAATAGAGCCCGATTCCGGATATATAAAAAATGGACATAATGTGAGCTTCGGTTATTATGACCAGGGACAGCAGAGACTTTCCCCGGGAAACACTGTCCTGGAAGAACTGAAGGAGGCATACCGGCTTTACAGTGATACGGAGATGCGCTCTATACTGGGCAGGTTCCTTTTTCGGGGAGATTCGGTATTCCTGAAAGTCGGAGCCCTTTCGGGCGGTGAAAAAGCCAGGCTGTCACTGCTCAAACTCATGCTTTCCGGAGATAATGTCCTTTTGTTGGACGAGCCCACCAACCACCTTGACATAGATTCAAGGGAAATATTCGAGGATGCTCTTGCGGATTTTCCGGGGACGGTAATGGCCATATCCCATGACAGATATTTCCTGAAAAAGATACCGGGCAGGATACTGGAACTGACAGATGAGGGATTCGTTGAGTTCCTGGGGAATTACGATTATTATGCAGAGAAAAAACAGGAGACCGGATCCGGCAGGAAGTATCTTGACGAACTAAAAAACAAAGACAGAAAAATACAGGGAGAATACAGAGAAAACACCCCGGAAAACATCCGGGAAGAAAAACCGGGCAAAAGGGAAAAGATACCGGATGCTGCAGAAGAAAGAAAACTGAACAAGCAAAGGGAGGCAGAAGAAAGACGGCTACAAAGAGAGAAAAAAGCTGCAGAACAGGAAATTGAGATGCTCGAAAAAGAGATAGGGGATCTGGAAAAACAAATGTGTGGGGAAGAAGCACAAAAAAACCTTCAAACCCTTGAAAACATGGGAAACAGGCTTTCCCGGGCAAAAGAGGAACTGACAAAAAAATATCAAAAATGGTTGCAATACCATGATTCCTAAACTATAATTAACGGGAAACTATTATTATGGAGGTAAACTATGATTTTTGATGCTATAAAAGAAATAATAATCGATCAGTTGAAAGTCGATGCGGCAGATGTAACTATGGAAACTCATCTGATGAAGGACCTGGAAGCGGATTCCATTGACGCTGTCGAAATAATCATGGCTATCGAGGAGAAATACAATATCGAGATCCCCGATGAGGAGGCAGAAAAATTCCAGCGCGTATGCGATCTGGTCAAGTTCGTTGAAGAAAAGGGCAAATAGACATGAAAAAAGAAACCAGGATATCCAATGCAGTAATAAGAAGACTTCCGAGATACAGGCGATATCTCCGGGAACTGCAGAAAAAAGGAATAAAAAAAATATCATCCAATGAATTCAGCATCCTTATAGGGTATACTGCCTCGCAGATAAGGCAGGATCTTAATAATTTCGGCGGATTCGGACAGCAGGGATACGGATATAATGTTGATGACCTTTATAACGAAATAAGCGCTATACTGGGCCTGGACAAGAAGTACAGGATGGTAATAGCAGGCGCCGGCAATCTGGGGAGAGCCATAGCCAACTATACCAGTTACTATAAATCCGGTTTTCTTGTGGAAGGTATATTTGAAACAAATACGGAACTGATCGGCGAAAAGATCCATGACGTTGAAGTTATGGATTATGAGGGAATGGTTGAATTCATAGAAAAAAAGCATATAGATATAGGCATAATATGCACCGGCAAAAACAGTGCCCAGGAAGTGGCGGACAAGATGTGTTTCGCCGGGGTCAGGGGGATCTGGAACTTTGCTCCGCTGGACCTGGAGGTTCCCGGACATGTGGCCCTTGAACAGGTGCATCTTTCTGACAGTCTGCATGCACTGGCATATCATATGAATAAAAAGGAATAGCTGACAATAAAAATAACCGTTTCTTTTGGGAAACGGTTATTAGCTATATCTGACTGGGTTGATCACTCAGGTTTCGGGGCATCAACGGGACAGTTCTCTGCACATGCTCCGCAGTCGATACATTTTTCTGCGTCTATGACATGTTTTTCTTCGCCTTCAGTGATGGCATCGACCGGACAGTCTTCCTTACATACACCGCAGTTTATACAATCGTCAGAAATTGTGTACGCCATTTTAAAATCCTCCTTGTAAGAATTTAAGGGTTTATCGTTTACTGGAGTAATTATATCAAAGGGAAATCAATAAGTAAAGAAAAAGGATAAGAGAAAATGAAAGTTTATGCACTGGTGGGAAAAAGCGGAACAGGCAAAAGTTATCAGGCCATGAGTCTTTGCAAGGACAAGGATATCGAGAGCATAATAGATGACGGACTTTTCATATATAATAATGATTCCATAACGGGCATATCAGCCAAAAGGCAGCCCACAAAAGTGGGAGCCATAAAAACAGCCCTTTTCAATACCGATGAACACAAGGCAAGAGTCATAAAAAAAATAAAGGAGATAAACCCCCAAAGCATACTGGTTATAGGAACATCCGACACCATGGTGCAGAAAATAGTAGATAGACTGGAGCTTCCCCGGATAGAAGAAACAGTATATATCGAAGAGATAACCACTGAAAATGAGAGAGAAACAGCAGTAAAACAAAGAAAAGGACAGGGAAAGCACGTGGTACCGGTACCTACCTTCCAGCTAAAAAGACAATTTTCCGGATATTTTGTGGATCCGCTGCGCATATTCAGAGGATGGGGAACAAAGGCGGATTTCAGTGAGAAGTCTGTGGTCAGACCCACATACAGCTATATGGGAGATTTTATCATCTCAGATAAAGTCATAAGTGATATAGTAGAAAAAGTGGGCAGTGAGACAAAGGGAGTAAGCGATATCATGCGCGTCATGACAGACAAAAGACAGAGCGGTCTTCGAATAACCGTGCTGACCAGCATGCATGTGGATTCCCATGCGGCGGCTGCGGCGGTTTCACTGCAGAAAAAAGCCGCAGAAATGATAGAAAAAATGACGGCTTTCAACATAAAGAATATAAATATAGAAATAAGAGGACTTAAATGAAAACCATAACCATCGAAGGTGTAAAAGACTTCAGTCCGGACCATATATTCGGCTGCGGCCAGTGTTTCAGATGGGAAAGGCAAAGTGACGGAAGCTATGAGGGCATCGCAAAGGGCAATATAGCCCGGATATACTTCGAGGCGCAGGACCCTGAAAACCCCTTCGGCCCGGGAACACTTACCATAGAAACGACCCGGGAAGAAGAGCATAATGGTCAGACCGGTGGATTGCAAAAGGAACAGGAGATTTCTTTCTGGAGGGGGTATTTTGATCTTGACCGGGATTACGGCAAAATAAAAAAAGAACTGGTATCAAGGGATACGGTCATGGGAGAAGCCATAAAAAGCGGAGAAGGCATAAGGATACTGGATCAGGAGCCATGGGAAACGGTGGTATCCTTCATAATATCATCAAACAATAACATACCCAGAATAAAAAAATGCATAAACTGCCTGGCGGAGAATTTCGGCCAAAGGGCAGGCACATGCAGGGGAAAAGAATATTACAGCCTGCCGGAACCCCGGGTGCTGGCGGCACTTACGAAAGAGGATCTGGCATGCTGCAGACTGGGCTACAGGGCCGGTTATCTTATAAAAACAGCGGTAAAAATAAAAGAAGACGGAAAAGAAAAGCTGGAAGACCTGAGAGAGTGTTCCTGTGAAGACTGCTTTTCATATATCAAAAACCTTTCCGGAGTGGGGCCGAAGGTGGCGGACTGCATACTGCTTTTTTCCCTGAGGAAGAAAAACCGCTTCCCTGTGGATGTGTGGATGAGAAAAGTCATGCATGAGCTTTACGGCTTCGCTGAAGACGACATAAAAGGAATGAGCGATTTCGCCGAAGAGACCTTTGGGGAATATGCGGGAATAGCACAGCAGTATCTTTATTATCACATGAGAAAAAAGGATGAAAAAAGAAAGGAAAAGAAGAGCAGGTAGATGTTAGGACCAATTGTAAATGCAGCAGCAATAATAGGATGTTCACTGGCAGGACTTTTGCTTTCAAAAATACTGGGAGAAAGCGTCCCGGACAGGATACAGCAGATAATAATGAAAGCCCTCGGACTGGCAGTAATATATATAGGCATATCGGGAGCCATGGAAAGCACCCACAGTCTCGTTCTTATACTCAGCATGGTGATCGGATCCATAATAGGAGAAGCGATAAATATAGACAGGGCCATGAACCGG
>JAAYYX010000165.1 GCA_012515135.1 Clostridiales bacterium
AGCAAAAAAGGCAATGACACCGATGGCGGCAGCTATCCACAGTTCCCAAAGGGGCTCGCTGTCGTCGGTGAAGGCCTTTATCCGCATATTAGTATTTCCGTCGGCGCTGACATCTTTCCACTCCTTCCCGTCTTTTGAAACAAAACTTTGACCTTTTGCAGAAGAAACATCATATTCTGACCACCCGTATCTTTTGGCGTCGGTGTCAACGGGAAGAAAAACATTTTCATTTTTATCTGTTTTGAACTCGATCACCACTGAAAAAGGCATCTTTTCTTTAAGGCGCACCGGATCATCAAGATCAACAGTATAGTATCCTGCATAGGAGGTCCGACCTGTCTGTTTTTCCCCCAGCCTGGCCCGGCCGCTTACGGGGTCTTTTGGGTCTTTCATATCGGTATATATCTGAACAGAATACTTGATCTTGGAATTTTGTGTGGCAAAGAATGATACCGCCTTTAAGGTTTCATCTTTTTTTGATTTGAAAACATTGGACATGAAGGCTTTTTTCTTATAGGCAATGTCCTGGGCAGTGGAACCGCCTCCGTCATACTGATATATATGCTGATAATTGTCTGCCTTGTCGAAGTCCAAAAACACAGCATAATCATCGATGCACTTATCGTGATATGAAAGCCAGAAGCAGCCGTCATTTCCCCAGTTGCTGCCCCATGAGTTTTTTATCAGCCAGGCACCGTTTTCTCCGGGGGAAGGAGAAAAGTTTTCTGCCGGATAATCATCGTCCCAGCCTATAACAGCCACTTCATGATCCGGCATTTGTCCGGGATAGGGGTTGTAATAAGTCATATTAGTTGAGGATACACCCGGAACTTCATGGTAACTGTAGTCCCAGTAACCCGAATAGTAGCAGATAACCGGAGAGCCGTGTTTGATAAGCATGGATTTGATGGAATCACGATCCCTTGCATTTACCCACCACGCATTGCGGAGATGGGCCCGGTCAAGGTCATATTCTAAGCTTTTATCAAGCTTGGTGTTTTTGTCAGCATCTTCATAGGCGGGTTTCACTTTTTTTTCTTTCACGGGACCCATCCATGATGCAAGAGCAAAGGTGGTGAGATATGCTTCTCCGCCAACATCAAGATAATCGGCACCTGTTGAGTTGATAACTTTGTCTCCCTTTGTACCTCCGGAAGGATCGGTATTTCTGTCATACATGAAACGGGCCAGCTGAAGCTCCGAAAGGTCGACCTTGTCGGGGTCCTTTTTCTCTCCTCCCGCAAGGCCTTTCATAAGCAGGTTGGTCTCGGCGGCAGAAATGGCGGCAAATGACCAGCATGTGCCGTGCCATCCCTGATCCTTACAAGCAGTTATTAAATTCTTATCTCGAAGATCATATTTTTCCGGGAGATCTTTGTTGACTTTCACAGAGGGCAGATCAAGTTCGGACCAGTATGTGAGATCTGGGCTTTTGGCAAGGGCAAGAGAGGGGATCGAAAGGACCCCCAAAAACAAAGTTATAATAAATATCACAATTGATTTTTTCATAGTTTTCTGGTCTTCCCGGGGGAAAGATCCTCTCTTTTGGGCAATTATTGATACTGACTTTATTATATATTATTTTCAATTTATCCACAATGTGATATAATGTTTTACTATAAAATTTGAAAAGAAAGGATCGAAATGAACAGTAGGAAATATAAAGATAATTTTTATAAAGTACGGGAAATACGGGATCTAAGAGAACTGATAAAGGGGTCTGTGGAGAAAAGGAAATCTTATCCGGCTTTCCTTGTGAAAGATACTTCCGGGGGAGAGTACAAACCGATCTCGTATTCCAAATTCGATGCTGACATAGACGGACTTGGGACAAGTCTTATAGATATGGGGCTTTTGGACAGCAAAATAGCCATAATCGGTGAAAACAGTTATGAATGGGTAGTTGCATATCTGGCAGTTACCAATGGTACGGGAGTGGTGGTCCCCATCGACAGAGAACTGCACCCCAAAGAGATAGCTCATCTGATCAAGAGGTCAGGGGCCAATGTTATCGTGCACTCAACTAAAATGAAAAAAGCAGTAGATGAAGTTCTGGCATATGTAAGAAATGTAGAATATGTCATCGATATGGCAGCGGCAGATGATACAGAGGACAGACTTTCGATGATGAAACTCATAGAAAAGGGAAACAGATTGATGGCGGCAGGAGACAGGCGTTTCACAGATGCGGAAATAGACCCTGATGTAATGTGCGCATTGCTTTTTACTTCCGGCACCACGGGAATGGCCAAAGGAGTTATGCTTTCCCACAAAAACATAGCAGCAAATGTATATAATATGTCCCAGTATGTGGATATAATAGAAGAAGGGGTCGGACTTTCCGTTCTCCCGATGCATCACACATATGAATTGACATGTCATATATTTACCGGTCTTTATCAGGCCATAACTCTGGCCATATGCGAGGGATTGAAACACATCCAGAAAAACATGGTTGAGTCAAGAGCCACAGTTATGCTCAGCGTACCGCTGATATTTGAGACCATGCACAAAAAAATCTGGAAAAAACTTGAGGCAAACGGTTCCGCCGGCAAGGCCAGGAGAATGATATCCATATCAAAAAAACTTAAATTATACAATCATGATAAACTTATCAGAAGGATATTCAAAGAGTTGCATGACCAGACAGGAGGCAGGATGGTCCAGTTCATTGCAGGAGGCGCCGCTATAGATCCAAGAGTAATAGAGGATTACGAGGCCATGGGGATCCCCATGATACAAGGGTATGGAATGACAGAGAATTCGCCTATAATCGCCGTCAACAGAGACTGTTACAGCAAGGCGGCCTCTGTGGGTCAGCCTATGCCGAATACGGAGGTAAGGATCATCGACCCTGATGAAAACGGTATGGGAGAAATAATATGCAAAGGACCCTCGGTAATGCTTGGGTATTATAACGATCCTGTTGCCACAAAAGAGACCATAAAAAACGGATGGCTCTATACGGGCGATTACGGATATATGGATGAAGAGGGATATCTTTATATTTC
>JAAYYX010000023.1 GCA_012515135.1 Clostridiales bacterium
AACGGACAAAAATCATAGACCTGTTCCCTCGAACAGAACACCCCCATAAAAACCACTATTGACCTGTTCCCGAGCACGGACAAAACGAAAAATACATACCAGACATCAACCTGATGCTCTCGTTTCAGACGGTTAGGGAAAACATATCAGTGCGCACTTGTAACGAAAAGTTTATGTAGTGTACCCCCGCTAACGATTTATACCTGTGCTAACGAAACCTAAACTCGCGCTAACGATTTATCTGACAAATGAACACTGTATCAAAATTATCAGCCTTTGCCAAAAGTAAGACCGTAACTTTGTATCAAAGTTACGGTCTTACTTTTTACATCCAAATTTTCTGTTTACAAATTGTTTTAGATTTCCAATCAACCCCATCGGCGTTGAAAGACTCTAAGCGAAATATCGACAGAGAAAGTAAGCATGGCCGGGGGCCTGCAAAGCTCGGAAGAGAAATGCTTGTTGATGATTTTACAATTTTTTGGATATGATCTCGGGGGCTCAACATTAGTTTACGCCTATAAAAAAGAACCCCGGCTTGAATCAGTCGGGGTTCTTAGGTGTGATGCTTAATTACTTCCGGAATAAATGTGTGCGTGAGCTGCTATATAAATCTGATTTCCGTCAACAATACCGTCTTTGTTGGTGTCGAAGTCGTATACGCCGTCTTCGTTTGCGTCAACAGTAAGAAGATTTATTGTAAAAGTATGAGTCTGGAAGTATTCGGATCCGGAAGATACAGTGTACTGATCAGCATAGGATCCGGGAGCTGAACTAGTTGGCGCTGCCCCTCCGACATAGACATGTGTCTGATCCATGAAATATGGATCCATCGTTGAGTAGGTGACATTAATCGTTTGTGTGTCCGCATCCAGGTGTGCTGTTACGCTGCCAACATTGATTTCATTTCTGCCCATACCGAGGACAACGGTTTTATCAGTTGAAAAATCGTCAAAGACGAAGTAATCAGATATTCCTGTGCCGAAGTCCTCACCGGTGCCCCACGCAGAACCTGCGCTGGTATAGTTTGTGTAACCACCGGATACCTGAGGTTGTTGGATGGTATAGTTGAAGTACATGCCCCATGCACCGCCAAATTTGTTTCCGCTGCCCCAACCGGTTTCCTGCTGATATGTTCCATCAGAAAGCGGTTTTACAACCACAGCATGCGTGGCGACATAAAGGATATCGTTGTATGAGGCGTCAAGAGAATTCAGGGGAATGGTATAAGTATATGAGGCAGCAGTGGGATCAAAGCTGTTGCTGTAGGCAAACTGGCCGGGGATCGCCACGGGCTTTTTGCCTTTTGTCTGCGGAATATCCGTTAGAGCTGTTCCAACTGCCAAATGGTTCTGCTTGAGCATCCATCCATTCTGGGTCTCATATTTAACATAAAGATTTTCTGTGTCATTCCATACGCTGACATCACCGGCGTCAATACTCTGGCCTGCCATAAGATCTACTGTAGTCGGAGCGATAGGCTCATAGGAAGTTGCATTCGCCGTCTGAACAGTAAAAGCTATAACCATCAGAATACTTAACAGGGCTGCAAGCCACTTTGTTGGTAATTTTTTTAAAACGTTTGTTTTCATAATCTTGATCCTCCTAAAAAATGTTGTTTTCTTTTATTGATGCCATGGTATAATATTGTCATTCAATTTAATATGGGTCAAAAGTATACTTTTTTAGGAGGTGTATTGATGGAAAACGAGATGATGCTGAAAAAAGTTGTGGGCGAACTGGAATTTTTTGATAATCTGTACGATTATATACGATTAATTGATCCGATCAAAAAACAGATCATCACTTATTCAAAAGCAAAAAAAATTTTGAAAAAACCCTAGATATAAGCAAAAAATGTTATGGATTTTTGAATAGGAAGATGGCATGCGAAAACTGCGTATCAACAAGAGCGATTCACAACGGAAAGCCCATCGTAAAAATTGAATACGCAAATCAGAACGTTTATCTTATCACTGCGGTGCCGATTGAACAAGAGGGATCCCGGTATGCCATTGAATTGTTCAAAGACATCACAAATGACGGGATCATTGATGTCGAAGGCAAGGAAGTCGCTGAAATAAGGCAGCTTATAGAACGTAAAAACAACATGATCGTCAGAGATGCCTTTACCAGGATTTTTAATGAAAACTACATCAACAGTCAGTTGCCCCATGACATTTATAAAGCGCAGGAAGAAAACCGAAAACTGGCATTATTTTTGATCAGTATCAGAAATTTAAAAGTTATAAATAATCTGTTTGGGCTTCGGGTCGGCGACGGCATCATAAAGAAGTATTCAAAGGTAATAAAGAATTACAGCAGGAATCCGGAAGATTGGACAGCCCGTTGTGGCGGGACCGAATTTATTATCGTTTTATATGATGTGGATACGAAGCAGGCGTACAGGATATGCAAAAGAATTTATGATAAGTTGTATAAAATTGAGCTGGACAGTAAACAGAGATCAACCAAAATCGAATTTGATATCGGGTTCCATATTCTTGATGGCAAGACAATGACTGCCGATGATTTTCTGTTGGCTGCAGGGCGAAATATATATCAGAATGCGGATGATCCGGCCGGCAAAAAAACGGTAATGGCGTCAACGGAAATCTTTCCCAAATTTCTTTTCACCGGAAGAGAACAAGAGGTGGCTTTATTGCTGCTTGAAGGAAAATCGAACAGTGAAATTGCCCAGTCATTATTTATCGGACTCTCTACCGTAAAAAAACATATTTCCGGTATTTTTAACAAAACCCTTGTTAAGTCGCGATCAGAATTTATAGTAAAGATCAAGGAACAAAAATAAGGGAAATGCCTTTGGACCATCTTGATATAACGCTTAAAAATTTTTACGAAAAACGGGAAAGCATTAAAACCGACAGATCAAACCGGCCGGGTATTTTAGATTGTAAAAAAAAT
>JAAYYX010000166.1 GCA_012515135.1 Clostridiales bacterium
CAGAAAAGAGGAAAAATGGGATGAAGCGAAGAAAAAAAGCGAAAAGAGTGACAGGTATATTACAGAAGCACAAAAGAGGCTTTGGTTTTGTTATAACGGAAAGGCCGGAGGCAATAACAGAAGAAAAAGACATATTTGTTTCCGGCAAAGATATGAGCGGGGCCATGAACGGCGATTTGGTGGAAGTAGAGCTTATTCCTGCCCGCCTTTGGAAAAGTTCTCCCGAAGGAATAGTAACCGGGATACTTTCCCGTTCTGTTTCCGAAGTGGTAGGTACCTTTGAAAAAAGCGGCAGATTTGGATTCGTCATCCCTGATGACCGAAGACTGAATGAAGATATTTTTGTAAAGAAAAAAGATTTTAACGGTGCGGAAAGAGGAGACAAGGTCGTTGCGGAGATAATAAAATACCCCAGCCAAACAGACAGTGGTCAGGGCAGGATAAAACAGATAATATGCAGGAGCGGTCAGCCGGGAGGAGATATAAGATCCCTGATAAGACAGTATGGTATTACAGAAGAATTTCCTTCAAAAGCAATCAGTGAAGCAAAAAAACTTTTCAGCAGCGGGATTTCAGAAGAAGATGAAGAGGAAAGAAGAGATCTGAGAGACAAGATGATATTCACAATTGACGGAGCCGATTCAAAGGATTTCGATGATGCGGTATCAATAGATATGCTGGAAAACGGGAATTGCCTTCTGGGAGTCCATATAGCGGATGTGAGCAGTTATGTCAAAGAAGGCAGTACCCTTGACAAAGAGGCGTTGAAAAGGGGCACAAGCATATATGTCATAGACCAGGTGGTGCCCATGCTCCCTTCCGAACTTTCCAACGGTATATGCAGCCTGAATCCCTTTGAGGACAGACTTTGCATTTCTGTGGATATGGAAATAGACAGAGAAGGGGATGTGGTAAGGCATGAAATCTATGAAAGCATCATCAATTCCAAGGCCAGAATGATATACACGGATGTCTCCGATATGCTGGAAAAAAACAACAGAGAGCTGATAAAAAAATATGACAGCGGTCCGTCCGGAGTATATTCCAGTATAGTAAAGATGCATGAACTGGCAAAAATTCTTGAACAGAAAAGAGATATGAGAGGCAGTCTGGACTTTGATCTGGAAGAGGCTCATATAACCCTTAATAAGGAAGGCATACCGGTGGAGGTAAGAGCCTGTGAAAGAAGGAGCGGCAATAAGCTGATAGAGGAATTCATGTTAAAGGCAAATGAGGTGATCGCAGAGCATTTTGCGCTTTTAAAAATCCCCTTTATTTACAGGATCCATGAAAAACCTTCTCCTGACAAGATCACAGAACTGATGCTGTTCTTAAAAGGGTTCGGGATATACCCGGAAGGAGGGACAAAAGACATAAAGCCAAAGACCCTTTCCGGGATATTAAAAAACATTTCAGGAGGGACAAATGAAAATATAATCAGTACTGTTATGCTCAGATCCATGCAAAAAGCAGAATACAATACCCAATGTCTGGGACATTTCGGCCTGGCTCTTAAATACTATTGTCATTTCACTTCGCCCATAAGGCGTTACCCCGATCTGATGATACACAGAATAATAAAAAGCCGGCTAAAGGGAGAACTTTTGTCTTCGGCTGAAAGAACAGCCGGGCCCGATGCAAAAATTGCAGCAAAAAAAACCAGATCATACAAGCGTTTGACCAAAGAAGCGGCGGAGATCTCCTCCGCAAAGGAAAGACAGGCAATAGAACTTGAGAGGGAAGCAGAGAAGATGAAAAAAGCCGAATACATGTCTTATCATGTGGGAGAAGAAAAAAGCGGCATAATAAGCGGAGTCACAAATTACGGCATATATGTACAGCTTGAAAATACCGTTGAAGGCATGATAAAGCTCTCTCAGCTTTTTGATGATTATTACGAATATGATCCCGCGGGACACAGGGTATGCGGAAGAAGGCAGGGGAAAACCTATTCCCTTGGCGATAAAATAGATATAAGAGTAAGGTCTGTAAATATTGAAGACAGGGAAATAAATTTCGATATGATCTGATCAACGGGTATTGGATCTGTTGGGGTTCCAAAAAGAAGGAACGAAAAGCAGAAAAACTGTAAAAAGTTCAAG
>JAAYYX010000167.1 GCA_012515135.1 Clostridiales bacterium
ATATGGTCCCATGCAATGTCTGCGCCAATAGCAGAACCGAATGGTATAAGGTCTGAGGAGATACGGAAAAGTTTTATTTCGTTTTTGATATTATAATCTATAAGTCTTCCAAGAGCATCAAGATTATGCTCTATCAGCGCAAGAAGTCTTTCCCGGTCTGCATTCTTGAGTGTGCAGCTTTTCATTTCACTGCCGGGCACCGCAATTGCCAGACAGGCATATCCTATCCTCAAAATCAATCCTTCCCTTCAGCATATCCTGGGAAGCCCTTCCCCATAAAGCATGTCAAGAACTCTTGTGCCTCCCAGAGGCGTTATAAGCGTAACTCTGGCAGCAGTATCTGCCGCGCTTCCCGGCAGACTTTCTGATACTTCCCCTATTATAACAGCCTCTTTTCCATGGGCAGTCTTTTTCACTGAAGCAAGGGCCCTTTCCGCTTCTTTTTCAGGTATTACCGCTATCATTTTGCCCTCATTGGCCATGTACATGGGGTCGAGTCCCAGTATATCTGTAAGACCTTTGACCTCTGCGCTTAAAGGTATATCTTTTTCTCTTATGACCATTTCACAGCTGGAAGACTCCGCGATCTCATTGAGTACCGTTGCCAATCCCCCCCTTGTCACATCTCTCATGGTCCTTACATTTATGTCCGCATCCAAAAGGGCATTTGCCACATCCGAAAGAAAAGCACAGTCACTTCTTATACCGTTTTCTATTTCCATCCTGGCACTTAAGATGCATGAGTGATGTTCTCCCAGTGTGCCGGAAAGCAGTATTTTATCACCTTTTTTGCAGTTTGCGGCGCCTATTTCCCTGCCACTGGGCACATGGCCTATTCCGGTTGTGTTTATATAGAGTCCGCCGGATCCCTCTATTACTTTTGTGTCTCCGGCTATGATCTTTACCCCTGCCTCTTTGGCAGTTTCAGCCATTGATAATACTATTCTTTCCAGCAGATCCGTTTCAAGTCCCTCTTCCATTATAAAACCGCATGTTATATAAAGAGGCTGTGCTCCCATCATCAGAAGATCGTTCAATGTACCACACACGCAGAGTTTCCCAATATCTCCTCCGGGAAACTCCAGAGGGGTCACCACAAAACTGTCGGTGCTGCATGCTATCTTTCCCATTCCTTCTTTTTTTGTATTACAAAACAAAGACGGATCAACCAAAGCCGCATCTTCCATCTTGTCAAGTATTTCATTGCCGAAATGCTTTCCGAATATATTTTTCATCAGATCGGCAGAATCTTTTCCGCCTCCGCCGTGGGCCATCGTTATTTTCATTCGGCCTTCTCCTTTCACGCCTTTCTGTTTCTGTACCATATGCCACATGCACCTTCTCCTGAAACCATACATGGTCCCCAGGGAGCATCCGGTCTGCATCCTTTGGAAAACATGGGACATTCATCGGGGTTTATCCTGCCCACGATAACGTCTTTGCACCGGCATTCTCCGGGCAGTTTTATATCTGCATCAAGTCCTCTGCTTCCACCATCGAAATATCCTTCGTTTTTCAGATAAAGTCCCGATCGGTCTATGATGCCGAGACCTCTCCACATGGCCGGTCCTTCCTCAAAGTGCTTTTTTATAATATCAAGGGCTTTTATATTGCCCTGCTCTCTAACCGCATTCCCGTAAAGGTTTTTTGCTCTTGCTTCACCTTTTTTTGTCTGTCTCACAATATCATAAATTACGGCAAGTATATGCTCCGCTTCAAATCCGGCAATAACGAAGGGCTTTTTGTATTTGGCAGCCAGCCTTTCGTAAGGCCTGATGCCGATTATAACGCTTACATGCCCCGGACATATAAAACCATCTATATCCGGCTGATTTTCGCATATCAAAGAAAGGGCCGGTATAACGGTTTTGAGGGCCGTAACAAATTTCAGATTTTTGATGCCCCGCACCTTGGCATCTTCAATGGCAAGAGCATATGCCGGTGCTGTGGTTTCAAAACCGACTGCTGCCACAACAAACATGGTTTCGGGATGAGCTGCAGCTCTTTCCACCGCCTCAAAGGGTGAGTACATGAGTTCTGCGGAAGCTCCGCGACCTTTAAGGTCAGAAAGGCTTCCATCAGTTCCGGGAACCTTCATCATGTCTCCGAAGGTCAAAAGGATATGGTCTTTTTTCATGGCATATCCTGCGCATTTATCTATATATGCGGCAGGAGTCACACACACGGGGCAGCCGGGGCCCGATATAAGTTTTATTGCAGGAGATATCATGCTTCTTATGCCGCTTTTGAAAATAGATGCTGTATGAGTACCGCATACTTCCATGAGCTTAAGCTCCGGGCCGTCATAGTTCTTTAAATTTTCTATTACTGCAGCCGTGTCCATTATCTGAGCTCCTCCAGATCAGCAAATATATCCAGCAGCTCTTCTGCTTTTTCTTTTTCCATCACTTCAATGGCACATCCGGCGTGGACCAGAACATACTGTCCCGGCCTTGGATCCACCAACCCTGTGTTCACAGTAACCGTATTGCCGCTGAAATCAACTTTTGCCTTATTGCCTTCAAGAGAAAGGACTTTCCCCGGTATCGCTATACACATTTATTTTTCCTCCTGTACCATTTTGCAGACATCTACCCATTCAAGGGCCTTTGAATGATGGAAAAGATCATCACATGTCAGTTCTATGGCGCTGTTGCTACTGCCGCAGGCGGGGAAAACTGTATCAAACCTTTTCATTGATATATCAGTATATATTCTCACTTCCGGATCCTCTACGGCAAATGCGCACACCCCTCCTATTTCATGACCTGTAAATCGCAGAACCCGGGCCGGATCCAGCATTTTTGCCTTGAATCCGAATTTTGCCTTGTATTTTCCGTTTTGTATTTTTGTGTCTCCGGCTGTCTGTATAAGTATGCACCCTCCGTCAGGGGTGCTGAATGAAAGTGTTTTGCATATCCTGGCAGGGATGACTCCTACGGCTTTTGCCGCCAGTTCAACTGTGGCGCTGGAAACATCAAATTCCTTTATTTCTTCTTCAATCCCAAGCTGCCTGAAGTACTGTCTTACTTTTTCGATGGCCATTTTTCGCTCCTTATCATCTGTGCTGCAATATACGTCTGTCCCAGAGCTATTCCTCCGTCATTGGGACTTACTGATATATTATAATATGGTTTGAATCCGTTGTCACGAAGCAGTCTCAAAGTTTTATCCATTAGTACTCTGTTTTGAAAAACGCCTCCCGAAAGAACCACTTTTCCGTCTATTTCTTCTTCTTCCCTTATAATACGGCATTGCTCAAGTATCATTTCTGATATCATAAAATGGAATTTCAAAGCCAGTTCATCTGCCTTATCTTCTGCTTTGCCCTTGAGTGCCCTTGCCGCGGCATCTTCAAGCATCATGGCACAGCGTCCTTCATAACTGTTATTGTCACATATACCCAGCATGGATGCCACTGCATCAAAAAGCCTTCCCATGCTGGAACTTTTTATTGTATTTATATCCCGGGAAAGGGCTTTGTTGACTAGATCAGCAACGTTCCCATCTCCATATCCCATGCCTTTTACGGCGGACTCCCTGTTTATCCTTTCCATGAAAGAATTTTCTATTGCATATTCTATTATCTCTTTTATATCAGGGACTATCTGCCTTGCCCCATCAGTTCCGGTCCCGCTTTCGGACCCTTTTTCCTCTGCTCTCATATAACTCAGTGCGGATTTCCATCCTTCCTTCATGGAAGAATCTCCTCCTATCATCTTTATATATTTCAAATGAGCTTTTCTTTCAAAATCACTCCCCCGGCACAGCAGAAACTCTCCTCCCCAGATGGCGCCGTCCATGCCGTAACCTGTACCGTCAAACCCGATCCCGATAACCGGACCGCTAAGGTCGTGTTCAGCCATAACCGATGCAATATGGGCATGGTGATGCTGTACTGTCAATAAAGGGATCCGGTTGTCCTTTGCATATTTTTCTGCATATCCCGTAGTATAATATGATGGATGCATATCACATACCACAGCACCGGGGCTGATCCTGAAAAGTTCTTTCATGTGAGTCAGGCTGTTTTCGTATATCGTCTGGTTTTCCCTGCTGTCCAGATCGCCAAAATACTGGCTCACATACACAAAGACTCCCTTGGAAAGGGCGAAGGAATTTTTTAAATGTCCGCCGGCAGCAAAAATCTGCATATCGGCGGGATCTTTACCGTCTGATTTTTTCTCACCTGCTTTTTTGCCCTCTGTTTTTTTGTTTTTTCCTTTGCTGTTATTTGTTCCCAGATAAAGGGGTATTGGTGCATATCCTTTGGAGCGTCTTATCATCTGAGGGTTTTCGTCTATTACCCTTACAACTGAATCGTCAACACTCACCCTTATATGTCTTTTATTAAAAAATATTGCTGCGATCAGAGGCTCTCCTTTTGCCATTTCTATCATTTCTTCATCATTTTTGATCATAGGCATATCAGAAAGATTGGCGCTGGTGGATATCAGGGGCCCTTCTATGCAGGAAAGCAATGTATACTGTCCCCCGAAGCTGGGCAGAAAACTTCCTATGAATCTGCTTTTTTCAAATTCCGGCAGCCATTCCCCTCTTAAACCGCCCTTCTGAGGCATTCCTTCGGTTCTCTTTTCCAGTAGTACTATGGGTCTTGCCGATGAAGAAATGAGTTTTTCTTCCGTTTCGTCCATGATGCAGTATTCTCTGATCTGCTTTTCATCCCTGAACAAAACAGCGAAGGGTTTCTCTTCTCTTCCTTTTATTTCTCTCAAGGCTGCTGTTGCTTCCTGATTCTTCGGATCTGCCATAAGGTTGTACCCCCCCATGCTTTTGAATGCTATGACTTTTCCTTTTTTCAGAAGAGATGCTGCATATTCCAGTATTTTTCTGTTTCTTTTTGCGTTATTATCGTCATTTTTTTTATGTTCCTCATCTTCGGGATACATTTCCATCTGGGGCCCGCAATCATGGCAGGATATTGTCTGGGCATGATATCTTCTTTTTCTTATATCCTTATATTCGCCGAGGCAGTATGGACACATATGAAAATCCGCCATGGAAGTATTTTCCCTGTCATAGGGGAATCTGTCAGTTATTGTGTATCTTGGTCCGCACACCATGCAACTTATAAAAGGATATCCGCTCCTTGGATCATCCTCATCATCCATTTCCCTTAAACAATCGGGGCAAACAGCAATATCTGCCGGTATCATGGCCGTTTCTCCGTCGCCTTGACCACTTTGTTCTATTATAAAATCGCTGAAAGCTTCAATAGGCAGAGTTTCTCTGCTTATATGAACTATCTCAGCCGGTATGGGCTTTTCTTTTTTTAATACATCCAGGAATGCTGTTATGCGCTCTTTTTTGTCGGTAACAGTTATTTCGACCAGACCTCCTATATTGCGGACCCGGCCTTTCATGCCCATATCATCGGCGATCCTGGCTGTATACGGCCTGAATCCCACTCCCTGGACTATGCCCCATAATTTGATTTTTTCTGTTGTCTGTTTTTTCATTTTTTTGTTTTATCACTCAGCCACAAATATTCAACTAATATTATAGTGCCTTTCAGTAGTATATACAATTTATATTTTTACACAAAGTTGAATGTCTTTTTTTGTTGTCTTGCAATGAAAAACGTTGACTTTTCAATATTTTTTTGATATATTATTATGCGTTGGATTTATTTTTAATTTTTTTGGCACAAAATTTGTGAATTACATTTAGGAGGTGCATTTTTTTGAGAGAACAATGGAACTCTAAACTGGGCTTTTTACTGGCAGCCATCGGTTCTGCCGTAGGCCTTGGCAATATATGGCGTTTCCCGTATATTGCAGCGGAAAACGGAGGCGGAGCTTTCTTGGTCCCCTACTTCTTCGCTATAATAACAGCAGGTATTCCTATACTTATTCTGGAATACACAATAGGTAAGACCTATAGAGCCGGTGCTCCCACTGCCCTGGCCAGGATAAACAAAAGGTTTGAATGGCTGGGATGGGCACAGGTAATGGTGGCCTTTCTCATAACCGTTTATTACTTCGCCATAGTTGTATGGGTAGTAAGCTACATAGGATTTTCCTTTACAGAAGCATGGGGCAAAGATCCCACTACCTTCTTTATAA
>JAAYYX010000168.1 GCA_012515135.1 Clostridiales bacterium
CATACCAAAGTCCCAGCTGTTTTCTGATCTTGCCTGAAGTCGTATGCATGAAGGGATAAATAAGAATCGATACTATCCTGATGGCTTCTGCAAGATTATGCAGCACTGTATCCAGTCTCCGCTTGTCTTTTTCATCCTTTGCCAGTATCCAGGGAGTGTTTTCATCAATATATTTATTGGCCCTTCTAACAAGGATCCATATCTCCTCCAGTGCCAGGTTGAACTCGAACTTGTCCATTCTTGCTTCCACTTTGTCAGCCACGCCTTCAGCTATTTCTTTTAGCTCCCTGTCGGTATGAAAAGCGTATCCGCCATGAGAGTCTGTATCTGATGCCTGTTTTGGATCCCGGACTTCTTCCGATCCTTCCAAAGCAACTCCCGGAACTTTCCCCTCGTTATATTTCTCTATCATTGCCACGGTCCTTGAAACCAGATTCCCAAGATCGTTGGCAAGATCAAAATTCATCCTTCTGAGCATAACTTCATTGGTGAAAAGCCCGTCCTGCCCGAAAGTATATTCTCTGAGCAGAAAATATTTAAGAGCATCTATTCCGTAACGATCGATCAGCTCAACGGGATCAACTACATTCCCCTTGGATTTGCTCATCTTACCGTCATCCATCAAAAGCCATCCGTGCCCCAGCACTTGCTTTGGCAGCGGTTCATCGATGGACATAAGCATGGCAGGCCATATTATGGAATGGAACCTGACGATTTCCTTTCCCACCAGATGCACGTCCGCAGGCCAGTATTTGTCATAAAGCTCCCTGTCATCGGGCCATCCCAGCGCCGTTATGTAGTTTGAAAGTGCATCGAGCCATACATATATCACATGGTTTTCTTCTATGGGAACCGGTATCCCCCAATCAAAGGATGATCTTGAAATACAAAGATCCTCAAGCCCCTGCTCAACAAAGGCTATCATTTCGTTGCGCCTTGTATCGGGCTGTAGAAATTCCGGCTGGTTTTTGAATATATCAAGCAGCTTGTCCGCATAATTTGATATTTTGAAAAAATATGCTTCCTCAGCGGCTTTTTGAACAGGTCTTCCGCAGTCCGGACATTTGCCGTCAACCAGCTGGCTTTCCGTCCAGAAAGATTCGCAGGGAGTACAATAAAGTCCTTCATATTCTCCCTTATATATATCTCCTTTTTCATACATCTTCATGAAAATGGCCTGTACTCTTTTTATATGTCTGGGCTCGGTGGTCCTTATAAAATCATCATAAGATATCTCCATGCTTTTCCAGAGATCTTTGATGTTGCCGACTATTATATCCACATACTCCTGGGGCGAAACTCCCGCATTCTGAGCCACTGTCTGTATTTTCTGTCCGTGCTCATCCGTTCCCGTAAGGAAATGGACATCGTATCCTGTTGCCCTTTTGAATCTGGCCATGGCATCGGCCATTACTGTACAGTATGTGTGACCTATATGCAGGTTATCACTGGGATAATAAATGGGAGTACTGATATAGTATTTGCCTTTCCCTTTTTCACTTTTTTCTGTTTTTTTGCAGTGATCGACCGTGTCCGCATTTGCTTCTTTTTTTGCCTGATAAGCTTCATCGGCCGGCTTCTTGTTTTCTTTTTCCTTCTGTGTCATGTCCTGTTCCTTTCATGCCCCCGTCGAATGAGACAAGGTGGCTGCAGGCCTTTTTCCGCCCATTGGGTGCGGTGGACTGCTACCCATTAGAATAACACAATTTCTTTTGTTTCGCAAACCCCGGCCCTTATCGATTTTCATGGTTTTGCAAACAGCCATAGGAGGGATTTCTATGGTTTTTGTTTTTGTTTTTTGTTTGATTTATTTTTGTTCGGGTATAGAATATTCATATAAAATTTTAAAAACGGAGGTATTTGAAATGATGGACAAAAAAGTAATAGATTTAATGAACGATCAAATAAACAAAGAGTTTTATTCTGCATATCTTTATCTTGATTTTGCGAATTACTATACTGATGAAGGCCTTGACGGATTTGCCAACTGGTACAAGGTCCAGGCCCAGGAAGAAAGAGATCACGCTATGCTTTTTGCAGAGTTTCTGCAGAACAACGGCATAAAGGTTTCGCTGAAAGCCATTGATGAGCCTGATGTACCTATTAAAAAACATGCCGATGCCCTGAAAGCATCATTGAAGCACGAACAGTATGTAACGGCTCTCATCCACAAAATATATGATGTGGCTTTTTCAAAAAAAGATTACCGTAGCATGCAGTTTCTCGACTGGTTCGTAAAGGAACAGGGAGAAGAAGAAAAAAACGCAGAAGAAATGATCAGAAAGTATGAACTTTACGGATCTGATGCAAAGGGCCTTTATGCTCTCAATGAGGAACTTAAGGCCAGGATCTACAGCCCTCCCAGCCTGGTACTTGACTAAAGCTTTTTGATTTTAAATTAAAAATACAGCTGTATAAACTTTGAGAAAAGCCCCTTTAATAAAACATTGATATGAAACGCATTGAAAAGGTATTGATATGAAGCACACTTTTCATATTATGCCAATGAATATGCGGATGAATATTATGAAAAAGCAGACATG
>JAAYYX010000169.1 GCA_012515135.1 Clostridiales bacterium
ACGCTGCCGGCGGCATTTGCACCGCTTCCACCGTTTTCCACCAGCACTATGAAGGCATAAGGATTCTTTTCATCTCTTAGAAAACCCGTGAACCAAGCGTTGGGGGCGTTACCTCCGCCCACTTCGGCAGTACCGGATTTTGCACAGATATCAAGATCAGGGAAATTATATTCACCGTATGTCTTGATGACATTATTACGCATCATATCCGAAAGCACTGATGCGGTTTCAGATTCGATAAGAGTATCTGTTTTGCGGCTCCAGTTTATTCCGGCAGGCAGACCGCTGTTGGTTTCGATGCTGTCTATAAGATTGGGCACTGCCGCTTTTCCGCCACCTGCTATTGCTCCCGAATATATCATCATTGAGCATGGATTCACAAGATCGTGATACTGTCCTATTCCGGTCCAAGCAATATTAACATCCTCGGATGGGAAGTCAAATGATCCCGGTGTCGTGTGTATACCATTGATATTGTAACTGTCCATTAAACCGGCCTTCTTTGTATATTCCTTTATGTTGTCTATTCCCAGAGAAAGGGTGAGGTCAGCAAATCCGCAGTTGCAGGAAACAGCAAGAGCCTCTTCAAAATCCACTTCGCCGTGGGGGTAAGGACATGTGATCCTGTCCACCTCGGAAGACTCGAACTGTTTTTTGCCGGTGCAGTTATATGTCCAGCTTTCCAGATCCCTCTTTTTTTCTATTACGGCGGCGGAAGTTACCAGTTTGAAAATAGAACCGGGCACTATCCTGGCGGTGGTGCATCTGTTAAGGTATACCCCGGAAGTATCATCTTCTTTGATCCGGGGCGGATCCGTGGGGTCGTAATTAGGCGAACTGGTCATGCATAAAACATCTCCGGTCTTGTAGTTGTAGACCATCACGGCACCCTTGTGATCTCCCAGTGCTTCGTTAGCTGTTACACAGGCATCCGCATCTATGGTCAAATATATCTTTCTGCCCTCTCCGCCTGCGGAATATGTGCCGGTAACAGGATTATATCCCACCAATTTGCCTGCAAAGGCCCGGTTGGCCCCTGTCAGGATATTCCCGTCGATATCGCCCACTGCATGAAGGGTGGCGGTACGCACACTGTAACTGTTGCTGTATTCGGGCTCGCCGCTTTCTGTGTTCTCAAGAAGCACCTGACCGTTTCTGTCATATATGGAACCTGTATTTATTTTTCCATCGGTAAAAACATGCTTGTTGGCAGGATAGCTTACCCATTCGGAACCGTAAACCAGCCACTTTCCTATATAGAAACCAAGACCGGCAGTCAGCATCCCTGCCAGAAGGAGACACATCAAAGCACGTCTTTCAAGCTTTTTCATAGCGTACCTCCTTCTATTTTCTCTTCATCTTCTATTTTTCGCACAGCTATACTGGCACCCTGCCTGGTATCCGCAGCCTTAAGGAAAGCCAGAAGGCCCCATGAAACAAGCATGCTGCTGCCTCCGTTTGAAACGAAGGGGAAGGTCACACCGGTAAGAGGAAAGATATCAACGGCACCGAATACGTTGAGCATAGTCTGGAATATAAACAGCGAAGTAGCTCCGCATGCGGCTATTGTATAAAAAGTGGAACGTCCTCCCATGATGGAGCGAACGGCGAATACACCAAGGGTTATAATGGCAAGTACAGCCAGTACGGCGATTATAAGTCCCCATTCTTCGCATAGTATGCCGAAAACAAGGTCTGTGTCGGAAGCAAAAACATTATGCAGCCAGCCGTCACCGGCACCGTATCCCACAAGACCGCCGCTGGCACCGGCCGACATGGTCCTTGTCTGCTGAAAGCCGCCCGCATCTGCATATTGCCAGGCATGCCCCCACGTGGCGAATCTTTCTGCTATATATGGTCGGAAACGGAGGACCATGAGGCCTGCAGCAAAAGCACCTCCCGCAGTAAGGATCAGTTTTGAAAATTCACCGCTTCTCAGGAAGGAGATAACAAGATATGTCACAAAGAATATGGCAGCTGTACCGAAATCCCCCATTACTGCCAGGCATCCCAGACAGAAAAGAGAGAAAAGCATGAACAGCCCCAGATTTTTCTTTTCGTATAGTTCGTCCAATGTGGCAGAGCCGATAAAAATAAAGGCTATCTTAACAAATTCGGAGGGTTGGAAAGAAAATCCTCCGATGGACACCCAGTTTGTGGCACCATAGGTAAGAGTCCCGAAAACCAGATTTACAATAAGCAGCAGGACACTGGCTGCCACCAGGATCCGTCTTATAAGAAGAGTTCTTGACAGGTCTCTCAGATATATGCATAGGCAGAAAAAAAGAATCACACCAAGGATTATGGTTATCAGTTGTTTGCTGACTTCATTGGGAGCTGCCGTTGCGGTCACAGCCAGATTGAGTGTGCACAGAAAAAAGGCGATTACTTCCATTTCAAAATTTGTGCTGCGCATCACTTTCAGGAATGTACAGAATGCCCACATAAGAATTGTCAGTCCGGCAAAACTCAGAGGCACGGTGATGGGAAGTTCTCCCCCTTCTGCAACAATGAGCTGAAGACAAAGCAGTGTCTGGAATATGGTAAGGGACAGCAGAAGGGTCCACGGTGGAAATTTGCGGCTGCGTCTCTTCCGCCTGCCAAGATCTTCCATTTTTTCCTGAAGACTTGCGGGTACCAGTACGCAGTTGACGCCCGCCAAGGAAATGGTATCGCCGGCCTTTACGGGGGTGGATCTGTATACATGTTTTCCGTTTATCATGGATCCGCCCTTGGAGCCCAGATCATTGTAACGCCAGTTACCGTCCTCGTCTCTGCAAAGGGTCCCGTGATTTCTTGAGACAGTAAGTATATCAACTACAACATCCGCGCTTTTGGCACGGCCTATAACATTTTCCCAGTGAGTAAGAGGGACATGGCTTTCGTCGGGCAAAGCAAGAAAAGCCCATGTTTCAGGAGTATTTTTTGCCTCCAGAAGAGAGCGTATAGACTTGAACAGAATGAAAGCAGCCAGTATGACAAAAATCCATCTGGCAGCTGTAGTAAAGTATACAGCAAAGGCCGGATCTGACTGAAAAACATCGGATATCTTTTCCATAAAAGGTTTTGATACTTCCGAAAGTGAAGTGAATAATTCCAACTCTATTCCCTCCTGCGCATCATTATATCATAATCATTAATAATTGGTTGAAAAAAGGGTGAAAAATAAATATAATAATGGGAAGTATCCATATAGGGAGAATCATTATGACAAAAACAAAAAAGAGATGGGGAGACAGAAAAGACGGGAGACGTTTAAGGGACATAGACGGGCTGCATCAGGCCATGGCGCATCTGCTGCCAAATCGCTGTGATGCGGAGATCTTCATAAAAGAAAAAATGGATGTCACGAATATTATCCGCTATATTGAAGAAAAAAAGGCGGAGGATCAGGCATCGAAACTCAAAGCCTTCCATATTTTTGTGGCAGCCATAGCAAAGACTGTATATCACAGAGAACTGCTGAACAGATTCGTGGCGGGAAGAAGATTTTACCAGAGAAATGTTGTGTCTCTGGCATTCGTCGTACGCAGGGAGTTCAATGATGAATCAGAAGAATCCCTTCTTGTTCTTAAAATCAACGGGGACACAAAGCTAAATGACATCAGCCGCAAGATAACGGGAGATGTAAAGGAAATCAAAGACGGAGAAAAAGGGAATGTCGACAAGGTTTTAGACTTATTTTCCGGGCTTCCAAGACCAATACAGATGCTGGTGGCAAAACTTGTCAGGATACTGGATTTCTTCGGCAAAATGCCGGAGGCAATAACAAGCGGCGATACAAACTATTCCTCTGTGCTACTATCCAACATAGGTAGCATAAAATGCGGAGCCCCATATCACCATCTCAATAACTACGGGACAAATTCCATCATGATAACAATAGGCGAGATACACAAAGAACAGGTGCCGGGGAAAAACGGTATGCCTGTTATCCGCGATGTGGTGGATTTCGGTATCACACTGGATGAAAGGATAGCAGACGGATTTTATTTTGCAAGATCGGTAAAACTGCTCAAACACATTATTGAAAATCCCGCTCTGCTGGAAGAACCTTTGATAGAGGGAGTAGAATATGAAGGTTAAAACGCCATGGTACTCGTCATACGGGAACGTGCCAAACCACTTGGATTATCCTGACTGTTCCATGATAGAGCACATAGAAAAAAACGCAAAAAAATATCCGGAACTCACGGCCTATGAATTTCTGGGAACATCTGTGACATATGAAGAGTTCCTGATGCAAGTGCATCAATGCGCCAAGGCATTGAGAGCAACAGGTATAGAAAAGGGAGACAGAGTAACGATCTGCATGCCCAATACTCCCCAGGGAGTGATAATGTTTTATGCCGTTAATCTTATGGGGGCCGTTTCAAATATGGTGCATCCCCTTTCTGCAGAAGGGGAGATAGAATTTTTTATAAACAGCTCCAAAAGCAAGGCTATACTTGTACTGGATGCATTTTATCCGAAAGTCAGAAACATAAGAAAAAAAACGCCGTCCCTTGAGCGCATCATCGTTGCATCCATAGCCACAGAACT
>JAAYYX010000170.1 GCA_012515135.1 Clostridiales bacterium
ATAAACAAATTCAATGACGGGTCAAAATTCATAACGGGGAATCGCTGCGAAAAGGGAGAAGGAAAAACCGGCAGGGAAAGTGATCTTCCGGATATGTACGATTATAAAGCCAAGAGGCTGTTCGCATATGAGCCTCTTACGGAAGAAGGTTCTGCCCGGGGGACAATAGGGATCCCCCGTGTACTTAACATGTATGAAAACTATCCTTTCTGGTTCACTTTTTTTACGAAGCTGGGCTTCAGAGTGGTGCTTTCTCCACCTTCAAGCAAGACTATTTACGAAGCGGGCATGGAGACCATATCCTCGGATACAGCCTGCTATCCGGCAAAACTCGTTCACGGACATATAAAATGGCTGGTGGATCAGGGCATAAATACCATATTTTATCCAAGCATCAACCACGAAAGAATGGAAGACAAAACAGCTCCGAATCATTACAACTGTCCTATTGTAGCGACCTATCCGGAAGTAATAGCAAAAAATATGGATGATGTCTTGGCGGAAGGGGGAGTAAAATTTTTACATCCTTTCCTTCCCTATGACAATGATACAAGACTTGCAAGGGCTCTTCATAACGTTTTCAGGCATCTTCGGATCGGCAGGATGGAGATAGATTCGGCAGTAAGTTCAGCCAGAAAAGAAGACAAACATTTTCATGATGACATAAAAAAACAGGGAGAATACGCACTTCGATATGCAAGACAACACAAGAAAAAGGCGATCATCCTGGCAGGAAGACCCTATCACCTGGATCCCGAAATAAACCACGGAATAAATTCACTGATAAGATCCTTTGATATGGTGGTTCTGACTGAGGATTCCGCAGCGCATCTTGGCCGACTGGAAAGACCTTTGCGGGTCCTTGATCAGTGGGTCTATCATTCGCGTCTTTATAAGGCTGCTGACTTTGCAGGGACCACAGATGATGTTGAAATGGTCCAGCTCAATTCCTTCGGATGCGGACTTGATGCGGTCACCACCGATCAGGTGGAGGAACTGGCACACAGGAACAATAAGCTTTATACTGTTCTTAAAATAGATGAAGGCAGCAATCTGGGAGCGGCCAAAATAAGGATAAGATCCCTTAAGGCGGCCATGGAAGAAAGAGAAAAGAATAATGTGGTCCATAAGAAAAGCCATGAACC
This sequence comes from Clostridiales bacterium, assembly GCA_012515135.1. GTDB lineage: Bacteria > Bacillota > Clostridia > Peptostreptococcales > Anaerovoracaceae > UBA1422. The sequence goes on from JAAYYX010000170.1 coordinate 1,146, forward strand.
CTATCATAGAAGGATTTTTACAAAAAAAATGAAAAAGGATCATACTATTCTGATACCTCAAATGTCGCCCATGCATTTTCAGTTCCTTGAAACAGCCCTGAATAAGGAAGGGTATAAGGCGAAGCTGCTGCCGTCTGTAAGTACGCAGGCAGTAGATGAAGGTCTTAAGTATATAAATAATGATGCCTGTTATCCGACGATAGTTTCCCTGGGACAGATAATATCATATCTGAAACAGGGAGAGCTTGACCTTGATAAAACAGCCATATTCATGTCCCAGACAGGGGGAGGCTGCCGTGCCAGTAATTATGTGGCACTTCTTCGCAAAGCTCTGAAGGATCTGGACATGGAGCAGATACCGGTCATCTCGGTGAATATGGCAGGTCTTGAAAAAAATCCGGGATTCAGGGTTTCTCTGGGTCTGGCAAAAAGAGGGTTGATGGGATTCATCTACGGAGACCTTTTCATGCGCATGCTTTATGCCGTAAGGCCTTATGAACTGTACCCCGGATCAGCCAATGCTCTTTTCGAAAAATGGTCCAGGATAGCCCGAAGGAACGTAGCCAGCGGCAGTATCGTCAGGTTCAGGATGATAATAAAAAAAATGGTAAAAGAATTCGACGAACTGCCCATAAAAGAAGATCTGAAAAAACCGAAAGTCGGCATTGTGGGAGAGATACTGGTGAAATACCATCCCACTGCCAACAATGATATAGTCGGTGTAATAGAAAAGGAAGGCGGAGAAGCGGTGGTCCTTGA
>JAAYYX010000171.1 GCA_012515135.1 Clostridiales bacterium
AATTGTCAATACGTTTTTTAAAATGATACATGCATAATTCTATATATGAAATATAAGTATATAGTTGCATCATTCCTATTCATATTATCTATTTGAATCCATGCCCTGCAATATACTATAATGTTAAGGGAGGTTGAAAAGCAAAGCTCCCAAGAGCCGCTTTTCAGAAGAAAATGGACTTTATATACTTTGATAACAGTGCGACGTCGTTCCCAAAAGCTCCCGGTCTTGGAAAAGCCATGGGCGAACATATCGATAACAACGGTTTTAACATTTGCCGGGGCAGTTATGAAAAATCTTATCAACTTCAAGGCACCATCATTGAAACAAAGGAAAGGATGTGCTCTATTTTTGGTTTTGATCTGCCCCAAAATGTTATTTTCTGCTCCGGAGCGACTTTCGGACTGAATCTGATAATAAAAGGTATCCTTAAACCCGGAGATCACATTATCACATCTTCCATGGAACACAACTCCGTGGCCAGACCTGTGACTGCCATGAAAAACAAAGGAATTATATGGGATGTGGCCGAATGTCGCAAGGACGGCAGTCTTGATCCGTCGGCAATTGAAGCTTTGATCTGCAAAAACACAAAACTGGTGCTTCTTACCCACGCATCCAATGTCAGCGGCAATATGATGCCCATAGATGAAATTTCTGTTATATGCAAGAAACATGGTGTTTTTTTCGCTTTGGATGCCGCTCAGACAGCAGGCAGCGAGATCATTCATATGAACAATAATAATATAGACGCTCTTGTACTTCCGGGACATAAAGGACTTCTCGGTCCTCAGGGGATCGGTGCGGTACTCCTTTCCGCAAGATTCGCTTCTGAACTTGATACTATCATAGAAGGCGGCACCGGCAGCCTTTCCGACAATTTTGAAATGCCTTCCTTCATGCCGGACAAATTTGAGACCGGCACCCTTAATCTCCCCGGTATAATCGGCCTTGCCCATTCTCTCGAATATATAGAAAATCTGGGCATAAACGAAATAAATTTCAAAAAAAGGAACCTTACTGAAAAGTTCATAAGCGGGATACTGGATATCCCCCATGTCAGCCTTTCGGGGATCAAAAGCATGGATATGCGATGTTCTGTTATCTCGTTAAATTTTAAGAATATAGATAACAGTAACGCAGCTTATTTGCTGGAAAAGGATCATGGTATCATAACAAGATGCGGCCTGCATTGTTCACCCATGAGCCATAAGACCCTCGGTACATATCCGCTGGGGACTGTACGTTTTTCCATAGGCCTTTTCAACACTGAAAAAGAAGTTGATAATGCCATATCAGCCATAAACGAAATCGTCAAAAAACATCAGTAGAAAGCCACTTCATAAATATCCTCATATTCGATTTTGTTTTTATTCAGGGTGTCTTCCACTTTATCTTTATCGTTTTTACCGCCGCGCCAAGCAGTTCCGCAGCTTGCTTTTATCTCTCTGGGGACAGGTATCAGCCCGCCTTCAAATCCTTCTTCTCCAAGTATTTTTGCGGCTTTTGAGGCTTTGAACGTGTTGTCAAAAGTGACCACCATCCAGATCGCTTTTTTTCTTTCTGAAGTTCTTCCGGGCCCATGCTCATTTTTGGTTTTGACCGTTTTTTCTTTCATCTGTTCCAATCCCCTGCTCACGGTCTAATAACGCTTTGTGCTTTTGACATTTTATCGACTATCTCATACATGTTGGTGGCAGACCCCACCTTTAATTTGTCAGTTATACCGTAATGATCAAGGCACGTGCCGCATGTAAGTATTTCAGTCCCGGCCGCCTCAAGGGTTTTGATGTCATCTATGGAAGAGGACCCCTCAACGGTAAGATGTGCCCCACTGTTGTAAAAAAGCACCGATGCCGGCAGTTCATCCATTTGGGTAAGAGCAAAAATAA
>JAAYYX010000172.1 GCA_012515135.1 Clostridiales bacterium
CAGAGTATAATCCAGATATGGTTTCGTATAATACCGCCCCTGATCCGGTGGCTTTTGAACTTTTTGGGATCGATATAAGATGGTACGGTATACTTATGGCTTTGGGCATCCTTGCGGGAGGTCTTGTGTTTTATATGAGGGCTCCCCGGCATGGCATATCAAGAGAGTCTGTCCTTGACATCCTTATAGTTGCCATCCCTTTCGGCATCGTTTTTTCAAGGCTTTACTATGTTGTTTTCACCTGGGAAAACTATTCCGGCGATCTTTGGCAAATATTAAACTTCAGGGGCGGCGGCCTTTCTGTTCATGGCTCCCTTATAGGCGGCATACTGGGTGCTTATATCGTGGCCCGGTTCAAAAAGATAGATTTCCCCGAGGGTCTTGATGCGGTAGTTCCCGGGTTTGCCATAGCCCAGGCCATTGCCCGTTGGGGCAATTTCTTCAATTCCGAGGCCCACGGCGGTCCTACTGACCTGCCCTTTGGCATAATGGTCATGGGCGAAAAAGTCCATCCCACATTTCTTTACGAATCCATATGGTGTCTGCTTTTGTTCTTCTTTCTTTTATGGGTGGATAACCGAAGGAAATTCAAAGGACAGACCGCACTGCTTTATGGCATGCTTTATTCTGCAGAACGTTTTTTTGTGGAGGCCTTAAGGACTGACAGTCTTATGATAGGACCCTTCAGACAGGCTCAGGTCTTAAGCCTTCTGTTAATGATCGTATGCGGGATACTTTATATATTCCTCAGCAAGAAACAGAAAAGATCATAACCCCGATAAAGGAGCAAACGGAATGAAACTAGGTATTTTAGGCTTGCCCAACGTGGGCAAAAGCACACTTTTCAACGCGATAACAAAAGCCGGTGCAGAAGCGGCCAATTATCCCTTCTGCACTATAGACCCCAACATAGGTATGGTCACAGTCCCCGATGAACGCGTGGACAGACTAAGCAGAATATATCATTCAAAAAAAACCATACATACCACCATAGAATTCTGTGACATAGCAGGACTGGTAAAAGGAGCCTCCAAAGGTGAAGGACTGGGCAATCAGTTTCTCGGACATATACGCAATGTGGAGGCCATAATTCATGTGGTACGATGTTTCCCGGACAGCAATGTGGTGCACGTGGATGGTAGAATAGACCCTTTATCGGATATAGAAACAATAAATACAGAACTGATTCTCTCTGATATGGAGGTCCTTGACCGCCGTATACTGCGCACTTCAAAAATGCTCAAAAGCGATAAGTCTGTCAAAAATGAGCTGGATATCCTAAAGGAACTTTACGATTGGCTTGGTCAGGGAAAAACTGCCAGAACCATGGATATGGATGATGAAGTTTCGGATTTTGTGAGGACTCTTGATCTTTTATCCTTCAAACCGGTCATCTATGCGGCAAATGTTTCTGAGGATGAGGCAGCATCCGAAGGTGAAACCAATGAAGATGTCAATAAACTGCGCAGCTTTGCCGGGGAAGAGGGTTCTGATGTCATTGTCATATGTGCAAAGATAGAAGCTGAACTTTCGGAGCTTGATGATGAAGAAAAGAAAATGTTTCTCCAAGAGATGGGTATCGGTGAATCGGGCCTGGACAAACTCATAAAGGCCTCTTACAGACTGCTTGATCTTATTTCTTTCCTCACCACCGGAGAAGACGAGACTCGAGCCTGGACAATAAAAAAAGGAACCAAAGCCCCAACGGCAGCAGGAAGGATCCATTCTGACTTTGAAAAAGGCTTCATCAGGGCCGAGACAATAGCATACGATAAACTTATGGAATGTGAGGGGAGTCTGTCTGTTGCCAAAGAAAAAGGTCTTTTGCGTTCAGAAGGCAAAGAATACGTTGTAAAAGACGGTGATGTGATGCATTTCCTTTTCAATGTATAATTGCCCCCGTTCCAAACGATTTGAAATTTTTGCCTTTGCCCGGGATTTTCCACGGAGGATAATATGAAACCCTTTAATAAATATTTTGACCATACTCTGCTCAAGCCCGATGCTTCAGAGGCAGAGATAAAACGCCTTTGCAGTGAAGCGGTAAAATATGATTTCTGCGCGGTATGCGTCAACCCCTGTCATGTGAGTCTGGCTTCAGAGGAACTTAAAAAAACCG
>JAAYYX010000173.1 GCA_012515135.1 Clostridiales bacterium
GCATTTGGTGGAATTACAGAAAGGTCAGGATGTGGAACAAGCTGTAAAGGAATATTCCGTTGCAGATGATCCCGCTATTGAATATGTGCAGCCAAACTACATATATACACAGCTTAACGGTATGCGTGCCAATGACACTCTTATAGATGCGCAGTGGAATCTGGATAAAATCGACACCCAGGAAGCATGGGACTATATAGAAAATGAAGTGCAAACAGATGATACATCGAGAGAAAGAGTAAATGTAGCCACAATAGACACAGGTGCCATGCCCGGTCATGAAGATCTACTTGGTACAGCATCCGCCGGCAATATGAACTGGGCTAAATGTGTTGATGTAATAGCAAATACGCAAAGCCAAGAACCGGAGGATAACACCTCCTATGAAACTTACACATCTGTTTCTTTTGCACATGGCACCGCCACCACAGGTCTTATCGGAGCAACTTCAAACAATGGAAAAGGCATTACAGGCGTTGCTTCCGGCAATAGAAACGATTTGATAAACCTGATGGCTATAAATGTCTTTGACCGGTATGACTATGATCAGGCCTCCGCAACAACGGAAAATATCATAAAAGGCATAGAATATGCGGCGGATGAAGGAAACGCTGATATAATAATGATGTGCCTGGGCCATTCGCCCGGTGCAGCTAACGGCACTGATATGCATAAAGATGATCTTCTGGAAGGGGCCGTAAATGAAGCATATTCAAGTCATGGCATACTTTTTGTGTGCTCAGCAGGGAACAAGGGGAATAAATCTCCTTGGTATCCTTCGGACTTCGAAAACTGTATTAGCTGTATAAACACTACAAATTATACAAATGCTTTTGACGTCTGCAAAGCATCAAATTCAAGTTATGGACCGAAGAAGGACATATCCGCACCGGGATCAAAGATCCTTCTGCTTGACATGGACGGGGGTTATTTTACGGGTTCAGGAACATCCTTTGCCGCTCCCACCGTTGCTGCCGTTGCCGCAATGGTCAAATATACAGATCCTGACCTTGGACCGGATCAAATAAAAAATATCCTTTACAGCACCGCAACAGATCTTTATAAATACGGTTATGACGAATACACGGGCTGGGGAAATGTAAATGCCTATTCCGCAGTTACCAAAGCCCACACAGGCACTGCAAGCATAGTGAAGGGAACCTTGGCAAACCCCATCGCAAAGGCCGTCCCCAACGGATACAAAAGTATAAAAGTAAGTTGGAAAAGAGTCAAAAATGCCAATGGTTATAATATATATCGCGCAACTACCCGGAACGGTGTTTATTCCAAAGTAAAAAGCATCCGAAACGGCTCTGTTGTTTCATGGATAAATAGTAATCTTAAGACAGCGAAAAAATATTATTATAAAGTAAGTGCATTCGGAACGGTTTATAATAAAAAAACTTACAGTACACAGTCGCCTACCGTATGGGCAAAGGCTATACCTAAAGCTCCCTATGTAAATGCTTCGACTTCATATAACAGTATAAAACTATCATGGAAAAAAATTTCCGGTGCGGCAGGATACCGCATATACAGAGCCACCTCCAAAAATGGTAAATATAAATTTATAGGTCGGCTTAAAGGTTCAAGCAGAACCTCCTGGACAAACATAAATCTAAAAACCAAAAAGACTTATCACTATAAGGTCCGGGCATGGCGAAATATGAAAACCGGAAGACTCTACGGGGCATATTCGAATATTAGAACCTGCCGTGCAATACCCGGCAAAGTTTCTCTTACATTAAAAAAATCTTCTTCCCTGTCGATAAGATTATCATGGAAAAAGATCTCAAAAATAAACGGGTATATGATCTACAGAGCGACTTCTGCAGACGGTAAATACAAAAAAATAAAGACCCTTTCTTCGGGCAGTTCCTACTGGACAAATAAGAACCTCAAGAAGGGCAAAACCTATTACTATAAAATGCGTTCATACAAAAATATGGGTGGGAAAAGAGTATATGGGAACTATTCTTTGATAAAAAGTAGATCTCTTTAGCAATCTTTTTCTTTATTTTAATAAGCCTTGATCTAAATTGCCTTTTGTCTGATTCTCCTATGTTTTCAATATTTTTCTCGTGATTTCATTTTCTCTATTCTTTTATTAAGAGACTCTGCTGCTTTGTCCCAACTCTTATATTTCGGGTCATCACGTCGGTCTTTAAGATCGTAATTTTTGTCTATATGTTCTGATAAGTAATCGGTATACTTTAAAGCCCCGTTCCAGTTTACATGAGTGCTGTTATAAAAGTCTTTTTCTCCTTCAAGCCCGATTTCTTTCATCTTTTCAGATGTATTCATTTCAAGGACAGGATATCCTGCCTGCTTTACGATTTCTGCTGCATCGTTTATCATTACCTGTTGTGTCATATCGGGATAATAGGGTGAAACCACAAACAGGACTTCTGCAGAAAGGCCGTCGCAGAACTCAATAAGATCAAGAAGGACTTCCTCCGTGGCATCATCCATGCATCCTGACTTATCTGTTCTTTCCACCTCCGGCTGAGGCCATATCCGCATGGTCTTTTTCGAAGATGTCCAGAAACCTTTATACCTGGTCCTTGTTTCTATTGCTGTAAAATCAAAAAAATCCATGTCCCCGTCCCATCTGGCATGATACTTAAGGAACGGAAAATAATATGAGGCTCTTTCCTGTGTCACTTTGTTGATACCTTTTGCCGCAAAATCAAGAGACGCATTTATGGCATCGATGCGGTTTTGCGACATTTTCATGTTGTCGGTGACCCTTCTTATAAATACTTCATTAAACCCGTCGGGTTTCTGGATGGATGATCTTAATTCTAGTATATAAAGCTGCGGGTCCTGGGTTTTTTCAACTTCCTTGATAAGGTTTTTTATCAGTACCATGGGCTGACTGGCAGTGCTTAGGCCATATACGGTCATTCCATGTTTTTCATAAGCTTTCGTTGGTATCCAGTATCTGTTTGCGGCACTGGTACCGAAATAGACTGCATCCATTGTATTTTCCTTTTCTGCATAAAAGGCATCAAAAAACGAAGATGTCCTTTCACGTTCCTCAAGGTCGAATACCCTTAAAAGGTAAGCCAGAAAGAGTATCAATATGGCGACAAATATTATTGCTCGTTTTTTTTCTTTTACTGTCATTTCACCTAAAAATTCCTGTAAATAAATTCTCCGGCCGTGTATCCGGGACCGTAAATGCCGAATATGAGTACTGCTGCTATCCCCAGCAAATATATGGTCCAGCGCACGCGTGTTCTCTGACCGGAGATCGTTTCTCTCATCTGCAAGCCGTTTTCCTGAAGAAAGCTTACAAAGAAAAATATGATACAGCTTATCATGAGTACCAGCATCTGGTTCTTGCCAAGACCCATCCCCACCATATTCCATGGAAGATGAGGTATATCCCATCTGGCCGGATCAAAGGCGATAAGAGTCATCAAAATACCGTCTTTCACTGAAACTGCCCTTACAAGGGTCTTTCCAACCATCATTATCAGGAAAGTCCTTATTATCTGCCATATCCTGAATAAAGTGTTTCCCTCTTTTATACCCA
>JAAYYX010000174.1 GCA_012515135.1 Clostridiales bacterium
TAAAATCATATCCGGTGACTATAGCGGGGAGGTCACACCTGTTCCCATCCCGAACACAGTAGTTAAGCTCCCCTGCGCTGATAATACTCGGCGGGCGACCGCCCGGGAAAGCAGGACGTTGCCGGTTAGATAAAAACAGACTGCTTCGGCAGTCTGTTTTTTATAAGAAAAACCATGAAAAACGAACATGCCAAATATGGAACAGAAATATGGTATAATCATAAAATGGAAAAAAACAAAGAAAAGTGCAAAACTAAATACCCTGTTATGCTGGTGCACGGTATAGGATACAATGACAGAAACAATCCCTACTGGGGGGATATACCCGGGATACTGAAGAAAAACGGCACGGAAATATTTTTTAGCAGCCAAAGCGGTGCCGGCACCATAGAAGAGAATGCCCGGCAGGTAAGAGATTCTATACTTGTTGCTCTTTCGGAGGCCGAAGCAGAAAAGATAAATCTTATTGCCCACTCAAAGGGAGGACTGGAGTCCAGATATCTTATTTCAAGACTGGGAATGGAGGAAAAGGTGGCTTCCCTGACCACGCTGGCCACTCCCCACAGAGGCATAAAAGCCATAGACAGTCTGAATGAAAAGTCGGAATTGATTTTGAGATCTCTTATCGGAGTTTTTGAATTGATGATAGCTGCCGATGGGGGCGAGCTGATAGGTGACAAGAAAGTATTTGAGCAGTTTTCAGGGGAGTATATGGATATTTTCAATGAGATGGTGCCTGATGCGGAAAAGGTATATTATCAGAGCTGGGCATTTGATATGAAAAAGCCCGAAACTGATCCTGCCATGAAGCTGTTTTACAATATATCTCTCGAAGAAGAAGGGCCTAACGACGGTCTTGTTTCAGTGGCTTCCGCCATGTGGGGGAATTTCAGAGGGGTATATGAAGGGCTCGGGGGAAAGGGGATATCCCATTCTGCCGCCGTGGGGAAAAGACCGAAGCTTTTATCTGAAGAAGAATCAAAAGCCCTGGAAGATTTTTATATCCGTATGATATGTGAGCTTAAAGAATCGGGATATTGAACAAACTTCACATTTGACATAGAGCCAAAAGACCGTCTTTTAAGACGGTCTTTTTAATGCTTCTGTAATTCCTGTAAAAGTGGGGATCAGCGGAAAAGATCTATGCAAAAAGTTCCTTTGGATCATCGTATTTCAGATCGAAACTCAAGGCAACGTTTTCACATGTGAGTTTGCCATGGTAGGTATTGACTGCCGAATAAATGACTTTGTTTTCTTTGCAGGCAGTTTCAAGGCCTTTATCGGCTATCTCAAGGCCGTACTTCAGGGTGGCATTAGTAAGGGCTATGGTGGATGTCCTGGGTACAGCTCCGGGCATGTTGCCTACGCAGTAATGAACTATGCCGTCAACAACAAATGTCGGATCTGAATGGCTGGTCACCCTTGTGGTTTCACCGCAACCGCCCTGGTCAACGGCCACATCAACGAAAATGCTGCCCGGCGTCATGTCTTTCAGATATTCTCTTTTCATTATTTTAGGAGCTGCTTTTCCCGGGATAAGCACAGATCCTATAACCACATCGGCTGTTTTTGTGAGCTCCTCGATATGTGCATCGGTGCTGTAAATGGTCTGGATACGGGCACCGAATATGTCATCCAGGTAGGAAAGTCTTTCTAGGTTTATGTCTGTTATAGTCACATTTGCACCCATGCCGACGGCTATCTTACAGGCATTTGTGCCGACATTTCCCCCGCCCAGGATAAGGACATTGGCTTTCGGTGTGCCGGGGACTCCGGAAAGAAGAAGACCTGAACCACCGAATGTCTTTTCGATATATTTGGCGGCTTCCTGGATACTAAGGCGGCCTGCTATCTGGCTCATGGGCGCCAGAAGGGGAAGGCTTCCGTTCTTTTCTGTGAGAGTTTCATAGGCAACGCCCTTGATACCCGAAGAAAGCATGGCATCGGTCAGGGGACGTTCTGCTGCCAGATGAAGGTATGTATAAATTATCATATCTTTTCTGAAATATTTGTATTCTGATTCCAGCGGCTCTTTTACTTTGATCATCATATCGCAGCTGTCCCATACTTCTTTTGCTTCTGCAATTATATCAGCGCCTGCTGCAGCATATTCTTCATCAGAAAACCCTGATCCTTCTCCGGCACCTTTTTCGATGAGGACCGGATGTCCTGCTGAGACATAAGATTTTACATTGGTTGGTGTCATTCCTACACGGAACTCGTTATTCTTGATTTCTTTGACGCATCCAACTTTCATTTCATTCCTCCTAGAAATATATTGTATACAGTATAATTTACAGCCATAATAACACTTGTCAAAGAGCATTACAACACATAAAAGGAAAGTTTGAATTATCAGAATGTTATCATGAATTTTCTTATTATATGTATCAGTTCATCGTAGCCTGTAAGAAACTGATCCAGAGTCTTGTTGACAGGTCCGTATGAATCGAATTCGCTTATATCCATTTTGTTGTAGGCTTTTTTGAAGTCGTCAAGCCTCATCAGCTGCTCAAGGAAGCTTTCGGGAACAGGATCGTCTATCCTGCTTTTTATTTCGGCATGGGAACTGTTGAACATAAGCTGGTAATTGTAAGGTATAGTCATGGAAAGGTCACCTCCCATGAACTGGATCCAGTGGTCCTGATGACGGTAGGCTGCCACGAGAATACGTGAGCTGTAGTTTCTCTGACTGAAAATCCTATAGGCTTTTTTGATGCATGCTATCCCGGCCCAGTCAAGACTTTCGGGGATGACATCCTTGCCGTCTCTTTTACAAGTATACTTTAGCCAGTCATCCAGTCTTCCTGCCATAATAGTTATAACGGGATCGATATCCTTTGTTTCAAGTCCTGCCGAGCGTCTTTCATTAAGGCCCTTTTCCACTTGATCTGCTGCTGCAAGAGCCTGAGGGACTGAAAAAGAGACAGTGGCATTTATGCTCACGCCGCGGGCTGTGCACTCTTTTATTGCGGCAAGGCCTGCTTTGGTAATGGGTATCTTGACCTGGATATTCGGTGCAATAGTATGGAAATGCAAGGTTTGCTCGATGAGCTTTTCTGCATTGTTAAAGTGTTTTGGGTTGGTCTGTATGGATATCCGGCCTTTTCCTTTTTCGCCATCAAAAAAAGGTTTGAGCAAAGCGGCAGCATCAGACGCCATTTTTTCCATGGTGATCCATGCGATGTCATCTTCAGAAGCGCAGGGATCCTTCGCGATGGCGGAGGTTATAAAATCGCTGTACAGATCCAGGTTTTTTTCTAATACCTGTTTTACGATAACCGGGTTTGTTGTGGCACCGGAGGCACCTCTCTGAAGGGAATACTTAAGTTCATTCAAGTCACAGGAATCGTTCCAGTAGTGGGTTTTGGGGAAGTTCTCTGTCATTTTGCGAAGCTGGTCCATTTTGTTCTCCTTTATTGATGATATGAGCTTTTAGCCTACCTTTATTATATCACATAAATATAAAAATATGGTATAATAGCATAGCTGATAATACAAAAGAAAGGAGACAGAGAATAATGATATTGCTCAAAATAGCATTTGTTTTACTGCTTTGTCTTCCTCTTGCTTACCTGGCAGTCCATTTTCTGGGAGATGCCTGGAATCAGCTGGCATTTTATATCAAAAGAAAAAAACGCATAAAGGAAAGAAATAATGAAAAAAGGTCTGTTTATTACAATGGAAGGCCCGGACGGCGCAGGTAAATCCACACAGCTTGAGTTCATAAAAAGTTTTCTTGAAGAAAAGGGAGAAAAAGCGATTTTCACAAGAGAACCGGGAGGTACCCCGATCAGTGAAAAGATAAGAAAAATAATACTGGACAAAAACAGCAGCGACATGGTACCCATGACAGAAGCCCTGCTTTATGCTGCAGCCCGTGCTCAGCTGGTTTCACAGGTAATAAAACCTGCCCTTGAACGGGGCAAGATCGTTGTCTGCGACAGATTTGTGGATTCCAGTATAGTATACCAGGGATACGGAAGAGGCCTGGGAGAAAGCGTTAACGTTATAAACGATTATGCGGTGGCAGGATGCATACCTGACATAACTTTTCTGATGAAACTTGCACCGAATTTGGGAAAAAACAGGATAAAGACTGAGAACAAAGACAGGATCGAAAGTGAAAACAGCGATTTTCACGAAAATGTATACAGAGGATATATTGAACTTGAAAAAAGATATCCGGATAGGATAGTAACAATAGACGCAAAGGGCAGCATAGAGGAAGTCAGCAGAGAGATAGGTGTGAAGCTTGAAAGGATACTAAAAAACCGAAATGATTTTCAGTGATATAGAAAACAACGACAAACTCATAAATGATTTGCAGACTGCCATAAACAATGATTCGGTACATCATGCATATATCTTTGAGGGTCCAGGCAGCGTTGACAAAAAATCCTTTGCAAAGGCCTTCACAAAAGCTCTGCTCTGTCAAAAAGAAAAAGGAAAAGGCTGCGGCATCTGTGATGTGTGCAGAAAAACACAAAATGAGAATCATATAGATGTTACTTTTTTGGAGGGCACTGTTGCCGAGGGACGGCACCATAAAAGCGTAAAAGACGAAGGAATAGAGATGCTCTGCTCACGACTCCAAAAAAAACCCTTTGAAGGGAACCGCAACATAGCCATAATATGCGATGCAGACATTATGAGTGCCAGAGCGGCAAACAGGCTTCTTAAGACCCTGGAGGAACCACCCCTTGGGACAGTCATAATGCTTTTGTCCGAAAACCCCGAGGTGTTGCCAAAGACAATTCTTTCAAGATGTGTCAGATGCCGGGTGGCCGGATATGAAGAAGGAGCTTCCCCGCTGAAGGGAAAGGCTGAAGAGACAGTTTATATGCTTGTAGAAAAGGCTCCTTTTTATAAGCTCAAGAAGAACATCGACTTTATAGGCAAAGACCCGGATAAGGCCGGAGAATTTCTTGACTGCATGGAAGAGACATACGGGGAACTTATCAGGGGAAAAGGCTGCAGGAGCGAACTTTTTGAAAAGGAATATATATATGATGCGGTAAGTGCCATTGAAAAGGCCAAAGCAGAAATAAGAAAGAAAACATCAGTTGATTATGCAGTAAAAAAAATGATTCTTGAAATCGGAGGATAATAATGGTTAATGTAGTTGGTATAAAATTCAAGAGTGCGGGAAAAGTTTATTATTTCGATCCGGGAGAATTCCAGCTGTCTCTCGGTGACAGTGTAATAGTTGAAACTGCCAGGGGAATGGAATTCGGCACTGTTACCAGAGAAGAAGGAGCTGTGAAGAAATCTGAAATAGTACAGCCCCTGAAAAAGATCGTAAGAAAAGCCGATGAAAATGATATAAAAATATATGAAGAAAACCTTCATAAAAAGCAAAAGGCTCTGGAACTATGCCAGGAAAAGATAGACAAGCACGCACTTGATATGAAACTTATTGATGTTGAGTATACCTTTGACAACAATAAGATAATTTTTTATTTCACCTCCGATGGAAGGGTGGATTTCAGAGAGCTTGTGAGAGATCTTGCGGGAGTATTCCGCATGAGGATAGAGTTAAGACAGATAGGAGTCAGAGATGAAGCCAAAATGCTGGGAGGTATAGGGAACTGCGGAAAAGGGCTATGCTGCCATGAATGGCTGAGCGATTTTGAACCTGTGTCCATAAAAATGGCAAAACTGCAAAACCTTTCTTTGAACCCGACAAAGATATCCGGAATTTGCGGAAGACTTATGTGCTGTCTCAAATATGAAAATGATGTATATATGGAAATGAAGAAAGGCATGCCCGAGCAGGGAGAAAAAATAAAGATCCCCGAAGGAATGGCCATAGTAATGGAATCAAATATACTGCAGAACAAAGTGAAATCAAGACTTATAATCGAGGAAGAAGACAAAGAAAATGATATCCACGGAAAACTCAGCACAGAATTATACATTTACAGCAAAGAAGAGATACAAAGACTGGGAAGAAAAAGTGCAGCCAGATCCGTGGAACCTGAAGTAAACGATGAAGAGATACCCGAAGAGATCAAGGAGCTGTTGAAAGACTGATGGCCCCGGAGAGAAAAGACAAAATAGGATTTGGAGACCTTACCCTGATCCAGAAACCCGGAGATTTTTGCTATGGAGTCGATGCGGTCATCATCTCGGATTTCGCAGCAAAATGTAAAAAACCCGTAAAAAAGGCAGCGGATCTGGGAACGGGAACGGGCATAATACCCCTTATTTTGAGTTATAAAACCCAAATACCCGAGATAGTCGGATTCGAGATACAAAAGGATGCTCTTGACCTGGCAAGAAGAAATGTGTCAGAAAACGGTCTTGACAGCAGAATAAAAATAATCGGCTGTGATATAAAAAATATACCCCGGGATATTTGCGGCACCATGGACATGGTGGTGACGAACCCTCCCTATGTGGCAGGTGGCAGCGGGTTAAAAAATCCCGAAGCGACCATGGCCGGAGCCAGGCATGAGATGACGGCGGACATGAATGATTTTTTGCATGCGGCAGCCAAACTTCTCAAAGACAAGGGTGATTTCTATATAGTTCACAGACCGTCCAGACTTACAGATCTCTTGTTTTTCGCCAGAAAGAACGGTATTGAACCCAAAGAAATGAGACTTGTTTGTCCCGACAAAGAAAAAACCGCCAATATCGTCATGCTCCACTGCACAAAAGGCGGCGGGAAGGAACTTAAAATGCTTAAGCCTTTGTTCGTTTATGATATGGCGGGAAACTATTCCCGGGAGATAATGGGGATATACGAAAGAGAATGTCAAAAATAAAATGATTACGGAGGTTTAGAAAAACATATTGAAAAATCCCATGTAATAAGGGATAATGATATACACGCCAAAAACAAGGGAGGTAGAAAGATGGATATGACAATAACGCTGAAAGATGCCATGCTTTTCCTTATATTCGGAGGGCTTTTTGTCCTGATAATCTATTTGATAGTGCTCATTAAAAATGTTATAACTTCGGTCAAAAATGCCAACGCCATCATGGAAGACACGAAGACTATGACAGGGATAGCAAAAAAAAGATCCGAAGATGTGGATAATATGCTGGATGGAGTCAAAGACTCCGTGACCGGTTTCACAGATGCCATGAAAGGAAAAGAGAGCCTGGTAAAATCCCTTTCATCCATTGCTTCTGCAGTGACATCACTTGTCAATCTTATCAAAAAAAGTGAAAAAGGTTGACAAATTTACAAATATAGGGAATAATATATCTTACTTACAATTTTGTTCAGAATTGGTTGAAAGGAGATTATATAGATGAAAGCTACGGGGATCGTACGTAAAGTCGATGAGCTGGGCAGGATCGTATTGCCTATTGAATTGAGAAGGACCTTGAACATTGAGATCAA
Organism: Clostridiales bacterium; assembly: GCA_012515135.1. GTDB lineage: Bacteria > Bacillota > Clostridia > Peptostreptococcales > Anaerovoracaceae > UBA1422. The sequence goes on from JAAYYX010000174.1 coordinate 7,361, forward strand.
AGACCCGATTGAAATTTATGTAGATGATGATTATATTCTGCTGAAGAAATATGAACCTGCATGTGTTTTCTGCGGAAACGCAAAAGATATAAAAAGTATCGGCGGCAAGAACGTTTGTATGAACTGCATCGAAGAACTCAAAAAACTTTAAAGAAACACGTAAACAAGCCAAAAGACAGGCATAGCCTGTCTTTTATTGTTCTTGAAAAAGGGCATCAAATAGTATAATATGTAAGGAGTAAAAATTCATGGAGGAAAAACGTGGCTAAATATATTGTGCGAAAAAGTGATCCTCTTCGGGGACAGGTGGAGATAAGCGGTTCCAAAAATGCTGTTCTGCCCATAATGTCTGCAGCCCTTCTTACAGAAGAAAAGTGTACGATACTTGATGCTCCCGCCCTGAAGGACGTAGAAATAATGTGCCGTCTTCTTGAGGACCTGGGATCCGAAGTGAGCCAGGATATTGAGAATAACATTGTTGAAATAGAAACGAAAGAAATATCCACCCATATAGCTTCTCACGAACTTGTAAAGAAAATGAGAGCTTCCATACTGGTAATGGGGCCTCTTCTTGCAAGAACAGGAAAAGCAAGGATAGCTCTTCCCGGGGGCTGTGCCATAGGAGACAGGCCGGTGGAACTACATTTCAAGGGTCTTCGCGCTCTCGGTGCAGATATAAATGTGGACGGTGCCGGTGTTGTAAGGGCATCTGCCGATTCTCTCAAAGGCGCAAATATCTATCTGGATTTTCCCAGCGTAGGGGCAACAGAAAACATAATAATGGCGGCCAGCATGGCTGATGGAACAACTATAATCGAGAATGCTGCCCAGGAACCCGAAATAGTGGATCTCGCTACTTTTCTCAACAAAATGGGTGCAAAAATAAAAGGTGCGGGCACGGATACCATCAAAATAGAAGGAGTATCTGTTCTTAGGGGAGCCAAGCACAATGTTATTCCCGACAGGATAGAAGCCGGTACTTTTATGGTTGCGGCAGCCATAACAAGAGGGGCACTCCTCATAAAAAATGTACTGCCTGATCATGTCAAGCCGGTTATAGCAAAGCTTAAAGAATGCGGGGTCGAAGTCGAAGTCGTGGATGAAGACGTTATAGTAAGAGGGGATGTCAATCCTCTGATATCAACTGATATAAAGACCCTGCCGTATCCCGGGTTCCCCACGGACATGCAGTCCCAGTTCATGGCAATGCTTACCACAGCAGAAGGGTCAAGCATAGTGATAGAAACTGTATTTGAAAACAGATATATGCATGTGAGAGAGCTGAACCGCATGGGGGCCCACATAAAAACAGAAGACCGGTGTGCAATAATCGAGGGAAAGGCAAAACTAAAAGGATCCCAGGTGGTGGCAACGGATCTTCGTGCAGGAGCTGCCGTAGTGCTGGCCGGGCTGGTGGCGGAAGGTGAAACCGAGATTTCCGAAATATATCATATAGAAAGAGGATATGAGGATTTTGCTGATAAGATAAGAAGTCTTGGAGGAAAAATTGAAAAGGTGGAAGATCAACTCTGACCGGAAACGGGTGTGACAGCATGGATGGAACGGCAAGATAACAAAACCGTACAAAAGAGTATGCCCGGGGCAATGGCCCCTTGCAAATAGATCATCAGAACGACTTACTGATAAGGAGGTAATTAAATGAAAGATTTAAAAGGCACAAAAACACTGGAAAACCTTATGACTGCTTTTGGCGGAGAGTCGGAAGCAAGAAACAAGTATACATACTATGCTTCAAAAGCAAAGAAAGAAGGGTATGTTCAGATCCAGAAGATATTTGAAGAAACAGCCGGAAACGAGAAAGAGCATGCTGAACTCTGGTTCAAACTGGCTCACGGCATAGGAACTACAGAAGAAAATCTGCTGGATGCAGCCGCCGGAGAGCATTATGAATGGACAGAAATGTACAAAGAAATGGCAGAAACTGCCAGGCAGGAAGGCTTTGATGAGATCGCAGATCAGATGGAAGGTGTAGCAGCCATTGAAAAGGAGCATGAAGAAAGATACAGAAAACTGGCCGAAAATGTAAAAGCCGGAAAAGTATTTGAAAAAGAAGAGGAAGTTCTGTGGCAGTGTGCAAACTGCGGGCATCAGTTCAAAGCCAGAAAGGCTCCGGACATCTGTCCCGTATGCCTTCATTCAAAAGCATATTTCCAGGTAAAACCCGAGAATTTCTAAAGGCCGTATTTTTCAAGAGCAGAAAGATCATCAAGTATATCAGGGGTCCCGTCATATGACAGGGATCCCTTTTTCAGTATGATGACTCTGCTGCAAAGCTGCCGTGCGATATCCCCATCATGGGTAGCTATTATTTTGGTATGGTCCAGATCCCTGACCAGGGAGATAAGTCTTCTTTTTGCTCCCGGGTCCAGAAATGCAGCAGGCTCATCAAATAGCAAGTTTGACGGATCCATTGCAAGGACTCCGGCCAGGGCTGCAAGCTTTTTTTCGCCTCCTGAAAGTTTGCCCGGTACCCTTGATGAAAGATGTGATATCTTAAGCTCTTCCAGGGCAGACTCGGCTACCCGCACTGTTTCCTTTTCATCCAGGCCTTTGTTGCGGGGGCCGAAGGCAACATCATCAAAAACCGAAGGCATAAAAAGCTGATCATCCGGATCCTGAAAAATCATGCCGACTCTCTGTCTTACATCTGCCACTGTTTTTTTTGAAAGGAGTATATCATCAACATATATTTCTCCATCTGCATAGGGGGCTATTCCGGTTATTGCCAGCAGAAGGCTGGATTTTCCGGCGCCGTTTGAACCCATAAGGGCAATGCTCTCACCTTCGTTTACAGCAAGATCCAGAGACCTGAGAGCCTCTGTGCCATCGGGATATTTGACTGTGAGATTTTTTATTTTTATCAACTCAAAGCACCTCCGATAAAAATGCTTACATTGAAAAAGCGCAGAACCAAAAGGGATGCAGTCAGAATGAAAATATAAAGCCACTCCCCCGCAGGGACAATACCGGATCTTATATGGTCATAATCTCCCGAAAAACCCCTGCACTTCATTGCCGCATATATTCTCTCGCTTCGGTCTGCAGACCTTAGAAAAAGCTGCCCTGTAAAAGCACCCATGTCTTTCATTTTGACGGCCTTCTCTCCCGGAGCACGAAGCCTATAGGCCGTGTACATGCCTATGGTTTCCTCAAGAGCCGTGTTTATATATCTGTATATCATGGAAAAGAGCAGAACTATCAGAGATGGTACTTTCAGCCTTACGAATTGTTTTGATATTTGAGCCATTGGTGTAGTTGCGGCCAGTATCAGAACAGCTGTGACTGTTAGTATGGTCTTAAGTATTATAGAAAAAAATGATATCATACCAAAGGAAACGGAAGTGCTGCCAATAAAAAAGGCGGTTTCTTTATCGAAGATCAAATTGGCTGCACCGGCAAAAATGCAGAAGGGCAAAGCTATGGCCATCCTGGTCAGCAGGGGCTTTAGCGGTGTTTCAGATAAAACCATAAGTATCACCGGATAAAAAACAAAGGGCATGAGTCCGCTGAGATCATACCTGTCAAATGAAACAACAATAACCACATATATCAATGTGGTTATTGTTTTGGTCATGGGGTCCATTTTGTGTATTGTCGTATTTCCCCGGGCAAGGGAATCAAGCCGGTGAAAACCGTATGTGGCTTTTGTCAGGCCTTGCATGTTCTTTTCCTTTTGACCAGATAAATTATTGTTCCTGCTATACCTGTAAGTGCAATTGTTATGAGGCCGCCCACTATACCTGCGGCGCCGGAATCATAATCCGGCATGAAAGCTGTTTGCCCCTGCAAAGATCCGGCGACATCTTTGAAAGCGCCATTGTTTGCCAGTTCTGCCGTACCTGCGGTTTTCTCCATGGCCCATTCCAGTCCGTCAGGGAAAGAAGATGCAAATATGGAAAATATCCCTGCCATAATAAGGGCTGCTGCTGAAAAGACTATGATAGTCTTTTTTATTGAAACACCTCCAAGAGATTTTTTCTCTGAAGAGCTTTTTAGTATTTCCGGGCGCATAGATCTTACAAAGACCAA
>JAAYYX010000175.1 GCA_012515135.1 Clostridiales bacterium
GGGCCATCCTTACCATCGCATCGTAAATAGACGAATCACCGTGAGGATGGTATTTACCCATTACTTCCCCCACGATACGGGCAGATTTTTTGTGGGGTTTATCCGGAGTTACTCCCAGTTCACTCATGCCGTAAAGTATCCTTCTGTGCACGGGTTTCATTCCGTCCCTCACATCGGGAAGGGCCCGTCCCACTATTACGCTCATGGCATAATCGATATAGGAGTTTTTCATTTCGCTGTGGATCTCATGCTGTATAAGTTTCTGATCTTCGAGTAAATTTGTCATTTTTTATCTCCTAAATGTCAAGGTTTTGAACATATTTGGCATTATCTTCTATGAATTTCTTTCTTGGCGGGACTTTGTCTCCCATAAGTGTGGTGAAAATGGCATCCGCAGCCGCTGTATCTTCCAGTGTTATCTGTATAAGGGTCCTTTTTTTATAATCCATTGTGGTTTCCCAAAGCTGCTGAAAGTCCATTTCTCCCAGACCCTTGTATCTTTGTATGTCCACTTTTCCGGACTTGTCCGCCAGAGAAGCAAGAAGTTTCATCTGCTCTCTTTCGGAATAGGTGTAATAGGTGTCTTTTCCTTTTTTTACACGAAAAAGCGGAGGCTGTGCAGCGTAGACATACCCTCCTTCGATAAGAGGTGTCATATATCTGTAGAAAAACGTCAGAAGCAGAGTCCTTATATGGGCTCCGTCCACATCGGCATCTGTCATTATTATTATCTTGTGATAACGGAGCTTTTTAACATCGAATTCCTGTCCTATGTTGCATCCGAAGGCCGTTATCATATTTTTTATTTCGTCGGAATTGAGGATCTTTTCGAGTCTGGCTTTTTCAACATTCAATATCTTGCCTCTTAAAGGAAGTACCGCCTGACGTTTTCTGTCCCTTCCCTGCTTTGCGCTTCCTCCCGCAGAATCTCCCTCAACAAGGAATATCTCAGAAAACGCCGGGTCTTTTTCGGAACAGTCTGCCAGCTTTCCAGGAAGTGCCAGCCCGTCCAGGACACTGTTTTTTCTTGTTATTTCTCTGGCCTTTCTTGCCGCTTCTCTGGCTCTGGCCGCCTGAAGACATTTTGCGAGTATAAATTTGGCCTGGTTGGGATTTTCCTGGAGAAATGCCGTAAGGTTCTCGTTTGTTGTTGTTTCCACAAACCCCCTCATTTCACTGTTTCCCAGTTTTGCCTTTGTCTGCCCTTCAAATTGAGGATTTGTAAGTTTTACGGAAATTATGGCTGTGAGACCTTCTCTTACATCTTCTCCTGTCAAAGGTTGATCGTTTTCTTTAAGAAATTTGTTTTTTCTTGCATAATCGTTGAAGGTTCTTGTCAGGGCTGTTTTGTAGCCTATGAGATGAAATCCTCCGTCTGTGGTGTTTATATTATTTGCATATGAAAGTATGACTTCGTTATATCGGTCTGTGTACTGCATGGCCACTTCCACTTCCATGTCCCCTTTGCCTGTTTTATCCTTGCCTTTTGCTTCGAAATATATCACGTCTGCATGGATGGGTTCTTTGCTTTGATTTTGATATTTTACAAATTCTTTTATTCCGCCTTCATAATGAAATACTTCTTTTCTTTTTAATCCTTCTCTTTCGTCCCTTAGAGTTATACTTACCCCTTTGTTTAAAAAGGCCATTTCTCTGAGTCTGTATTCCAAAGTGGCAAAATCAAAGTCTATCTCGTCAAATATCTCCGGGTCCGGCCAAAATAAGGTTTTTGATCCCGTCTTTTTTGACGTTCCTATTTCCTTGAGTTTGGTTACTGTTTTGCCCTTTGAATATTCCTGATAGTATGTTTTCCCGTTTCTTTTTATTTCCACTTCCATTCTTGTAGAAAGAGCATTTACCACAGAGGCTCCCACCCCGTGAAGTCCACCGGACACCTTATACCCGCCGCCGCCGAATTTACCGCCGGCATGAAGCACTGTATGGATGACTTCCAGTGCCGGTATTTTTAATTTCGGGTGCATATCAACGGGCATCCCCCGTCCGTCATCTTCTACAACGATGGAATCGTCTTTCTGTATGGTAACGTTGATACTTTTGCAAAATCCTGCCAGAGCTTCATCTATGCTGTTATCAACTATTTCATAAACCAAATGATGAAGACCTTTTTCCCCTGTACTCCCGATATACATACCGGGTCTTTTTCTTACAGGTTCCAGGCCTTCCAGAACTTGGATCTGCTCCGCGTCATATTTTTGCTGTTTTGTGTTTGCTGCCATTAAAAAATTCACCTCTTTGTCTTTGATATTATCTTTGTATTATATAACAAAACAGCCTTTTTTACAATGAAAATAAGCTGTTTGGTCTTTTTGCTGATTAAGTTTTTTTAAATGCTTCAAAAGTTAGTTTTTTTTGAGCAGGCGCCTTTTCAGGGGCTTATATGTACCCCGCTTTTTGTAAAACTTTTCCATTTTCTACCGTGTATTCTTTTCCCTCCGGCAAAGTCTTTTTTATGTCAGAGCTTATTTCGGTGGTGGTTATAAAAAGCTGCATATCCCAAAGGGAATTTATAAGGTATTTTTGTCTGTTTGCATCAAGCTCTGAAAGCACATCATCCAGAAGAAGTATGGGCTTTTCTTTTTTTTCTTTTTCAATAATTTTTGTTTCAGCAAGCTTTATGGAAAGTGCCGCTGTTCTTTGCTGTCCCTGAGATCCGTACTTTTTTGCTTCATTTTCGTTTATATAAATGTCAAAATCGTCTTTATGGGGCCCTTTTCCCGTATTTCCGTAAAAAAGGTCATTTTGTCTGTTTTTTTTAAGTGTTTTCATTATATTTTTTTTAAGATCATCTTTGTTTTCGCTGTTTTCTATACTGGGTCTGTATTTTATTTCAAGTTTTTCTTTTCCTTCTGTTATTTCATAATTCAGGTTTCTGCTTATTTCATCGATCTTTTTTATAAAATCTTCTCTTCCTGAAATCAAAACTGCCCCTGCTTCCGAAAGCTGCTCATCCCACACTTCCATTATATCTTCATCTATTTTTCTTTCCTTCAGGTAAGCGTTTCTCTGTGCCAGTATCTTTTTATATGAGTATAAACTGCTCATATATGAGTATTTCATCTGACACATTTCCCTATCCATGAAACTTCTTCTTTTTTCCGGATCTTCTTTTACTATTTTCATATCTTCCGGAGAAAAAACAACAACATATATGTTGTCAAGAAGCTGAGATATTTTTTCTATTTTAAGACTGTTTTTTTTTATTCCTTTTTTACCTTCTTTGCTTATGAATATTTCAAGTATCTCTTTTTCCCCTCCGTTTTCTTTATAAGCGGTTTTTACACGACAAAACTCCGAACCCATTTTTATCATTTCTTTTTCCCTTGGTGTGCGGAAGGATTTTCCCAAAGACATCAGATATATGCTTTCTAGAAGATTTGTTTTTCCCTGGGCATTTTCTCCAAGGATCATATTCACTTTTCTGTGAAAACTCACCTTTTCTTTTTCGTAATTTCTGAAATTTTCCAGCTCTATACTTTCAATATACATTATCAAAAATCGCCTGATATCCTTACGGGTAATATGAGATATTCATATTCTTCCCCCTCTATGGGTTTTAAGAGGCATGGCGTTGTTCCCGTTTTGAATTCCATTTTTACTTTTTCGTCTTCTATTTCTTTTAGTGCATCCATAAGATATTTTGAATTGAATCCTATTTCTATATTTTCTCCTTCTTTTTCCATTATTATATCTTCTTTTACAGTTCCCTCTTCAGAACTTGAATTTATGGTAAGCAGATTTTCTTTTACAGAGCATTTTATCAGATTGTTTTTTCCCTCTTTTGCTAATAGAGAAGCCCTTTCTATACTTTCTTCAAATTCTCTTTTATCTATTATCATTTTTATGGCCTGCTCTTTGGGTATTATTTCTTTATACTTTATGAATTCTCCCTCCATAAGTCTTATTACTATTTTTGTTCTTTCAAGAAGTATTATCGCTTTTTTTGTGCTGAGTACTACTTTTATTTCTTCATCTTCTTCCGTTTCTGACAATATTTTGTTTATATCATTCAGTATTTTTGCAGCTATTATTATTTTTTTCTTTTCTTCACTTTTCATTTTTTCCCTTGCCACGGCCATTCTGAATCCGTCAAGGGCTATCATATTGAATGAATTTTCTTCTATTTCAAGAAGGACTCCTACTATTATTCCCTTTGATTCATCTATACTTGCTGAAAAAGAAGTTCTTTTTATCATTTTTTTAAGTATTTCTTTATCAAAGGAAAGCTGAGAAGAAACATTTTCTATTTCTCCTATGTTGGGGAATTCTTCCGCCGGAAATCCTACTATCTTGAATTCTGATTTTGCTGTTTTTATGGAGACTGTGCCTTTTTCTGTCATTTCAAAATATATTTCTTCATTTGGCAGTTTTCTTACTATATCTCCGAAAAGTTTTGCGGAAACCACTATGGATCCTTCCTCTTGGGTATTTATGTCTATATTCTTTTCTATGCTGAGATCAAGATCTGAAGCAGAAAGGGTGAGTTTATTATCAGATGATGCCTTAAGTAGTATTCCTTTTAGTATAGGAATAGTTGTTCTTATGGTAACGGCTTTTGAAACAGTGTTCAGTGCTCTTGAAAGTATCTGTTGATTGCAAGAAAATTTCATTTCATTACCTCCTGTTTTTTCTTATATATATATTAGTAGTAATAGTAATAGGGCCTGTGAAAATGTGGAAAAAGGATATTTACCTTAAAACCCCAAAGAGAAAGAAGAACTAAAAGCTGTTGATAAGTCCTTTTCTGCCGGTTGATAAAATGTTTATTAAATCACGATTCATTTATTATTTCTTTAAGAGTTTCAATATCGTTACTTACATTTTCATCCGAAAAAACTTCTTTTTTTATTTTCTGACAGGCATGGAGAACCGTAGTATGATCTCTTCCGCCGAAGGAACCTCCTATTTTAGGAAGAGAAGAAGAGGTGAGTTCCCGGCACAAAAACATTGCCACCTGTCTTGGAAAAGCAAGGGATCTTATTTTTTTTGAGGATTCAATATCTTTTATTGTTATATTATAATATTTGCATACAGCTCTTTTTATATTCTCTGTATTTATTCTTAAATCTCCGGAGGAGACTATATCTTTGAGATTTTCTTTTGCAAAAGAAACAGTTATGGGTTTGTTCATAAGAACAGAAAAGCTTATTATCCTGGAAAAAGCCCCTTCAAGCTCCCTTATATTATATTTGATTTTTTCCGCTATAAGATTAATAACTGATCTCAGATCCTCGCTTATTTCAACATTTTCAATTTCTGCTTTTTTCATTAAGATAGCCACTCTTGTTTCATAATCCGGAGGCTGTATATCGGCGATAATGTTCCATGAAAAGCGGGATCTTAATCTTTCGTCCAGATTTGTGAGCTTGTTGGGAGCTCTGTCGCTGGAAATTATTATTTGTTTATTAAGATCGTACAATGTGTTGAAAGTATGAAAAAATTCTTCCTGTGTTGCTTCTTTTTTTTCTATGAACTGAATGTCATCAATCAGGAGAACATCAATGTTTCTGTATTTCTTCTTAAAATTCCTTATTTTATTTTTGTCTTTCAGAGCCATAATAAGCTCATTGGTAAACATTTCCGAAGAAACATATAATACTTTTAATTTTTTATGATTTTCCAGTATGTAATGGCCGATAGCATGCATAAGATGGGTCTTTCCTAGGCCGGAATCACCGTAAATAAAAAGGGGGTTATACATTTTGCATGGAGTTTCGGCAACTGCAAGGGCAACTGCATTGGCATACTGGTTGGTTCCTCCCACAACAAAGTTGTCAAAGCTGTATCTGGGATTGAAGTAAAACTCTTCGTCAAAATCAGGCTCCTCGGTCTTTTTTTGATTTTTTTCATGGAAAGAGTCAATGAAATTTATTTTGTAGGTTTCATTAAAAATGGTTTTTACTGCATTTTCCAAAAGAGAGAGGTATCTTTTCTGAAGGATATCTGTTATGAAAGGTTCCCCGCATTCTACATATAGGATTTTTTTGGAAAGATCCGCCTTTTTTGCAGCAAGCGGAGATATCCAGGTTTCAAAGCTTACCGGGGGCAGCTCGCTTTTAAGTAATTCCAATGTTTTTTCCCAGTTTTCTTGTAAGTTTTTCATATTTATCCCTTCAAAACAAAATAGTGTATGTCCATAATACAAAAAAAGTTATCCACAGGCAAGGGGTAAAAGAAAATTTTTAAAAAATAAAAGAAAAGGGACTTATCCACAGAGAGTGGATAAAATTGTGCAAGGAATCAACAGCACCACAACATGTTGTTTTAAAATGTTATATCCTTCTGTAAAAGGTATAAAATCATTGACATAGAAAGGTCTCGGAATTATAATTATAGGGCATGTGTGCAAGGAGGTGTATAATATGAAAATGACTTATCAGCCGAAAAAAAGACAGAGAAAAAAAGAACACGGCTTCAGAAAAAGAATGAAAACAAAAAGCGGCAGAAATGTACTCAAGAGAAGAAGACAGAGGGGAAGAAAAGTTCTGTCAGCGTAAAGGACAGGTTTTATGCTGAAGAAAAACATTTTGCGCAGAAAAAGAGATTTTTCTGCGGTTTATAACAAAGGAAAATTTGTAAGAGAAAAATACATTGTCCTGTTCTACAGGAAAAATGATTTGTCTTACAACAGGATCGCTTTTTTAGCAAGTAAAAAAGTTGGAAACAGCGTAAAGAGAAACAGGGCGAGAAGGCTGATGAAAGAAAGCGTAAGAGCATCCGGTGAACCGGTATTCTCGGGATACGATATTATATTCATCGCCAGGAACACGATAAACAACAGGAAATGTGCGGATGTGAAAGAATCTATTGAAGCCGCAATAAAGAAGGTGGAAATTTGAAAAAGATATTTGTTCTTCTTATAAGAGGATATCAAAAATTCATCTCACCGTTGTTCCCGCCGACATGCAGGTTTTACCCGACCTGTTCGGAGTATTTTATCCAGGCATTAGAAAAATACGGTATTTTTAAGGGTAGTTATTTGGGAATAAGAAGAATATTAAGGTGTCACCCCTGGAATCCGGGAGGATATGACCCTTTAAAATGATAGGATGATTTCGGAGGAATTTAATGAACACGATCATAGGTGCTCTGGCACAGCCCGTAGGCTGGCTACTGAGTTCGATATATGACCTGATTGGCAATTACGGAATAACACTTATAGTTTTCACACTGATTGTAAAAGTTTGTCTTTATCCGCTTTATTCAAAGCAGATAAAATCCACAGCCAGAATGGCGCAGGTACAGCCAAAGATGAAAGCACTTCAGCAAAAGTATGCCAACGACAAGCAGACTTTGAACATGAAGCTTTCAGAAATGTACAAAGAAGAGAAATTCAACCCTGCGGCAGGATGTCTCCCTATGCTTATACAAATGCCGATAATCTTCGGTATATTTGCATTACTTAGAAATCCCCTGGCATATCTTCAAAGCGATGAAATGCTTTTTGCCGTCCATGAATCATTTTTGTGGATGGTGGATCTTTCTCAGCCGGACAAATGGATACTTCCCATACTGGCGGGGATCGCAACTTTTATTTCTTTCAGAATGACATCTCAGCAGCAGTCAGCCGCACAGCCCGGAGGGATGGGCAGCATGATGAAAATGATGCAGTATTTTTTCCCAGTCATGATCGTTCTTATGGGAAGATCTTTTCCTGCAGGATTGACTATTTACTGGTTCGTTGGACAATTCATCCAGATATTTTTCAATCTGCACCTTAATAAAGTCAGGAAGAAGATCAAAGAGGGAGGAAAATAAAATGAAATTTTCGGAAAAATGGGGACAGGACGTGGAAGAAGCCACACAGCTTGCCCTGAAAGATTTGAAAGCCACCATAGATGAAGTTGAAGTAACGGTCATAGAAGAGCCGTCAAAGGGATTTCTGGGTCTTGGCTCAAAACTGGCAAAAGTCAGAGTCGAGCTTAAATCAGAAAAAGACAAAGGTGAGAAAGAAGCCCGTAAAGAAGTAAGGGAAGAACCTAAAAAACCGGCTAAAGTAAAGAAAAAGACAACAGCAGAGAAAGACACTTCAGAAAAATCGGCAGAGGAAGACACTTCA
>JAAYYX010000176.1 GCA_012515135.1 Clostridiales bacterium
AAAAATTATCCCTCGAAAGAGGGATTTTCTATTGGCGCTTGCGTCTCATTGTTATAAATCATTGACATCAAACCATGTTTGCTAGTATAATATCATATATAAAAATTCATTGACTCCGACCTTCCGGAAGACACCCTGTGCCCCGGGAGGCGATAGGGTAACAGGAGCGATCCTGTTGCCTGCCATTGTGCAAAGGAGAGACTGATATAAAAGTCTTGCTTTGCATTTTTTATTTCATGAAAGGTGGGAGAATAGTGAAAAGACTAAAATTCAACAAGGAAAACTGTATCGGCTGTCAGCTTTGTGCACAAGTATGTTCAGCCATGAAGGAAGGTGAATATGTGCCTTCAAAGGCGAGGATAGCCATAGAAACATATTATGAAGACGGCGATCTGAAATACAAAGATGATTATTGCATCCTTTGCGGTATATGTGTGAAAAACTGTCCTGAAGGAGCTATCACAATGAACGAGTATATACAAGTGGACATGGAAAAATGTACGGGATGCGGCGTGTGTGCCGAAAAATGTCCCAAGCATGTTATCAGGATAAGAGAAGAAAAAGCGCATATATGTGACACCTGCGAAGGTGATCCGACATGTGTGAAAACATGTCCCCAGAATGCGCTGACATTTGAGTAGGAGGTATGTAAAGATGATAATGACAGGATATCAGAACAAAGTTTTGAGAATAGATCTATCGGGCAGAAAATACAGCACAGAACCTCTCAATATGGAATTTGCAGAGAAATATGTGGGGTCCAAGGGGCTTGCCATAAGATATATGTATGAAGAGTTGAAACCGGGAATAGATGCCCTTGGCACCGAAAATAAACTTTTCTTTACAACGGGTCCCCTTACAGGAACGCCTGTTGCATGCTCGGGAAAACTTTCTATTGCGGCAAAGTCACCTGCCACAGGAACAATGAATGACTGTTCCATAGGAGGTCATGCAGGGATAAGGATAAAGTATGCCGGATATGATATGGTTATTTTTGAAGGAAAACTTGATAAGCCCGGATATATAGTGATAGAAGACGACAAAGTGAAATTCATGGATGCTGATGATCTGTGGGGCAAAGGATCCCATGAAGCAGAAGGCATTCTCACAAAAAAATACGGAACAGACTACAGTGTTCTTTCAATAGGTCCTGCAGGAGAAAATCTGAGTCCCATGGCATGTATAAATTCCGACTACTACAGACAGGCAGGCAGGGGCGGAATAGGTGCCGTAATGGGGAGCAAAAATATAAAAGCCGTTATTGTTAGAGGAACAGGCGGAGTAAAGGTACCTGACATAGAAAAAACAACGGCCAGGATAATTGAACTGCTTCAAAAGGATGTTCTTCAGGAGGACAATACTTTCGTTTACGACTCGGGAACAACTGCTTTTCTTGAGGCCTGCAACGACGGGGGGATACTTCCCTACAAGAACTTTTCCGACACAACTGATCCGGACTGGAAAGAATACAACGACGGAGTTCTTATGGAACACCGCAAAGGTAAAAGAGGCTGCGGAAGCTGTGGACTGGGATGCGGAAATTTCCTTCAGATAGGAAAGGCTGTATGTGAAGGTCCCGAATATGAATCCATTTCAGTGGCGGGACCAAATGCAGGGATAAAAGATCCGGAACACATCGTGAAATTCAATCAGGTGGCAGATGATCTGGGACTTGACACAATAAGCGCCGGAGATACCATAATATGGGCCATGGAAATGACCGAAAGAGGTATACATGATTTTGGCATCCGGTTTGGTGAAGCTGACAAAATGATCAGCATGCTGGAAATGATGGCAAGAAAAGAAGGAATAGGAGCGGATCTGGCTGACGGCGTAAAGAAAGCTTCAGAGAAATTCGGAGG
>JAAYYX010000177.1 GCA_012515135.1 Clostridiales bacterium
AAGCATATTCATTACAGTGGCCCCTGAAAAAGAACATTTTCTTCAAGATCAAAAAATGTCCCGGTGTGGAAAATTTCATGAAATCTATACAAAATCTTTTTTGTATATGGTAATATTGTATGGTGCTTTGGAGGAATAATGCATGAGAAAAAGTCTTATTTTCATAATTGCTGTTGTTGTGACAGCTGCAACTTTATTTTTTACATTCAATTTTTCCGGCTGTACTGCTTCTCTTGATGAAGAGTCTGCAAGCCAGCTGAAAAATGATGTGTACGATATATATGAAGAATTAAAGCCTATATATCTTGATTCAAAAGATATATATGAAGTCCGTGATCATATGTACGAATGGGGGAAAGAGCATGGCTTTTCTGTATCCAAACTGGCAGGAGGCAATCTTGTCATAACCAAACACCCTTCCAGAAACAAAAAAGACTCTCCGGAAACTGTTTTTCAGTGCACAATGTCACAGGATAACTATAAAGAGCACTGTCAAACGGCAGCAATAGCTCTTGCTGCCATGAAAAATGCTTCTATTCACGGTCAAGTCTCACTTATCCTTACTGCTGATATAGAAGGAAAACATACCGGTGCCAAAATGCTTTCAAGAAGCTACCTTAACACCGATTATTTTATGAATCTTGAATACAGCCCCGAAACGGCCGTTTACACGGGAAGCGCCGCAACGGCAGAATACAGCATGTCCTGCCCCCTGACGAAATCAGAGACCGCTGCCGACAAAGCATATGAGATAACCATCACCGGGCTTTCATGTGTGGATTCTTCGGACTGCAGCAAGAAACATCCCAACCCCATAGTGACTATCGCCGATCTTCTAACCAACTGCAAATCCGGAGGACTTATAATAGAACTGGCCGAATTCAACGGGGGCACATCTGCGTGCAAATTCCCTTCCTCCGCCACTGCTGTCATCGTGGTAGATCAGAGCAGCGAAACGAAATTCCTAAAGAAACTCGAGAAATGTCAGGATGATTTCACCGATGATTATTATAACGACCAGCCCAATATGGACTTTGAGTTCAAAGAAGTACAGGTCCCTTCAAAGGTGATATCCGAAAAATACACTTCAAATATCCTTAGTCTTATGTATACCACAGTCAACGGTACATACAGCACCACTGAAGAAGACGGGGAAGGCGATCCTACTGCTCTTGCCAATAAGGGCAGTATCTCCACAAAGGAAGATTTCGAACTGTCTATGTGTGCGCGTGCCGCTGACAATGGACTTCTTGAAGAGATGGACGGATCCTACAGAAAGTCCGCAGAACTTTCCGATATGAAATTCACCATAAAAGACGAGACCCCGTGCTGGCCATTCAGCGACGGAGGTGATTTTTACAAGTTGCTGAGCTCCGCAGGATCTCAGGGAGGCCTTGATATGCCGGAGCCCTCATCAACTTTCAAGAAAAGCGAGTGTGCGGTTTTTTACAAAAAAACGAATGATATCAATATGATATCATTCGGTGTAAACAACGGCAGTTCATTCGAACAGTCAAAAACCCTGGTTTACTTTTTGTCTTTCGTCTGCCTTGAAAAATAAATGATCATTTGTTTTCCGCTTTTTCGAGGGCGTTTTCGAAGGCTTTCAGATGTGCTTTGCATGTTATCATCGCTCCGCTTATGACATCCATATCCGGCGTACCTGTCCGTTATCTTGACGGTGATTTCTGTATCCATGGCATATCCATGGTATTCATAA
>JAAYYX010000178.1 GCA_012515135.1 Clostridiales bacterium
CCTTTTTTTTGTGCGGCATCGGAAAGTGCAGAAGCGTTATCGTATGACATGACCACGGGAGTAATATCATAGTCAACGATGGTGTAAGAATACATTTTTGGAGTCAGACCCAGCATGACTATTTCTTCTTTTGCTCCTGCGTCCCTTAAAGCGACGGCCTCGTGCAGAGTGGCTACGCCGAAGGATCTGATATTATTTTTTCTCAGGACCTCCGCCATGGCAACAGCACCGTGACCGTATCCATCAGCTTTTATTATGCCTGTGATTTCCACATCGGGACCGACTTTTTTGCGGATATTTTTTATGTTATGATCTGCGTTTGAAAGATTTATCTCCGCCCAGGCGGCTCGTTTTGCTTCTTTATACATCAGGTGTTCTCCTTATGATGTCGCTGCGGCCCGGTCCGTTGGACACCAGGGTCACGGGGAGCTGCAGTTCTTTTTCTATCTCATTCACATAGCTTTGGCATTCAGCCGGAAGCTTGCCAAATTCTCTGATACCGCGAATATCACATTTCCATCCCGGAAGGGTTTTCAGAATCGGTTTTGCCCGGGACAAAAGAGTGGTGTTGGGGAATTTTTTTGTGGTCTTGCCGTTGATTTCATAGCCGATGCAAATGGGTATTTCGTCAAGATATCCCAGGGGATCAAGGACAGTTAGGGCGACTTCAGTGGCGCCCTGGATGCTGCATCCGTATTTTGTGGCAACAGCATCAAACCATCCCACCCTTCTTGGTCTTCCGGTGGTGGCGCCGTATTCTCCGCTGTCTCCTCCCCTTTTTCTTAGTTCTTCTGCTTCTTTATCAAATATCTCGCTTACAAAAGCTCCTGCGCCCACGGCACTGGAGTAAGCCTTTACAACGGTTATGATATCCTTTATTTCATAGGGAGGAATGCCTGCACCCACTGATGCGAAACCGGCCAGGGTGGAAGAAGAAGTGACCATTGGATATATGCCGTGGTCCGTATCTTTAAGAGCCCCCAGCTGTCCTTCCAGAAGGACATTCTTTTTCTCCTTTATTGAGTCATGAAGAAAGGAAGAAGTATCACATATGTAGGGCTCTATTATTTCAGCATAATTCCCAAGGGTCTTTACTATATCATCCGGATAAAGTTCCGGCTTGCAGTAGAGATTTTTTAACAGAGGATTTTTTTGACGGCATACATTTTCTGCTTTCTCCCTTATGAAGGAGGCATCTGTAAAAAGCTCATTTACCTGGAAACCTATTTTTGCATATTTGTCCGAATAACAGGGAGCGATACCTGACTTTGTTGAGCCAAAAGATTTTATTCCCAGACGCTCCTCTTCGTACTGATCAAAAAGTATGTGATAGGGCATAAGTATCTGGGCTCTGTCTGAAACCAGCACCTTTGGTGCCGGGACTCCTTTTTCTGTAAGAGAGTTTATTTCTTTTGCAAAGTAGGGTATGTTCAGAGCCACACCGTTTGCTATGACACTGGTGGTATGATCGTAAAAAACTCCTGACGGAAGAAGGTGCAGAGCGAATTTGCCGTAATCGTTTATTATTGTATGTCCCGCATTGCTTCCCCCCTGGAACCGCACGATGATATCTGATTCACGGGCCAGCATGTCTGTTATTTTTCCCTTGCCCTCATCTCCCCAGTTTGCTCCTACTATTGCTTTTACCATTGTAAAAGATCCTTTCGTTTTATATTTCAAATATTTTGGGCTTATCTATATTTCTATTTTGGGTCCGGTCTATATTTCTATTTTGGACTTGATACCCAGAAGTTTTTTATTTTTGTTCAAAAGAGGTCGCACCACATTTTTAAGATAATCGGCAGTCTGCTCTTTGGCACAGCCTATGAAGTTTTTCGGGTCCATGACTGCACTTATTTCTTTTTCAGTCATGCCGAAGGTTTCATCCTCAGAGATGCGAAAAGCCAGGTCGCAAGGAAGGCCTTTTTCTTTGACAGTCCTGGCGGCTTCCATGGAATGTATCCTTATTTTTTCATGGAGCTCCTGCCTGTCCCCGCCTTTTTTCACTGCGTCCATAAGGATATTTTCTGTGGCCATAAAGGGCAGTTCTGCTTTAAGATGTTTTTCTATGATCTTTGGGTACACCAAAAGTCCTGAAGCTATGTTGCAGTAAAGATCAAGGATACCGTCAACACCAAGAAAGGCCTCGGAAATGCTTATCCTTTTGTTGGCGGAATCATCAAGAGTTCGTTCCAGCCACTGGGTTGAAGCGGTTATGGCCGGGTTCATGGCATCGGTTACGACATAATTTGCAAGAGCCGCTATACGCTCGCTTCTCATGGGGTTTCTTTTGTATGCCATGGCGGAGGAGCCGATCTGCTGTCTCTCAAAGGGTTCTTCTATCTCTTTCAGATGCTGCAGCAGCCTTATATCATTGGAGAATTTGTGAGCACTTTGGGCGATCCCGCTAAGCACATTTAGGATACGGCTGTCGGTTTTGCGGGGGTATGTTTGACCCGAGACAGGAAAAACTGCCTGAGATCCCATTTTCTTTGCAATAAGCAGATCCAGTTTTTTGCACTTTTCATGATCCCCGTCAAAGAGTTCAAGAAAACTGGCCTGGGTACCTGTAGTCCCCTTTGAGCCCAGGAGCATATAGGATCCCAGCACATATTCAAGATCATTTATATCGCTTATGATATCCTGCATCCAAAGGGTGGCTCTCTTACCCACGGTAGTGGGCTGCGCCGGCTGAAAATGTGTGTATCCCAAAGTGGGAAGACCTTTGTACTTATTTGCAAAATCCGAAAGAGCCGACAAAACATTTATCAGCTTCTTTTTTACAAGCAAAAGGGCTTCTTTCATTATTATAAGATCGGTATTGTCTGTCACATAACAGGAAGTGGCACCCAGGTGTATTATGCCCTTTGCCGAAGGGCATTGAAGGCCGTAAGCATAAACGTGAGCCATCACATCATGACGGACCTCTTTTTCTTTTTTTTCGGCGGCGGCATAATTTATCTTTGTTATGTTAGCCTTCAGTTCATCTATCTGAGCTTTGGTTATTTTGATGCCCAGTTCCTTTTCGGCTTCGGCCAGAGCGACCCAAAGACGTCTCCAGGTGCGGAATTTGTTTTCGGGAGAAAACAAATATTTCATCTCGTTGCTTGAATATCTTTGAGAAAAAGGACTGTTATAATTATTCATGGCAACCTCCTATACAAAAAAATATTATAACATTTTTATAAAGAGGTATCAACGTCAGACCCTGAAAATCTGTATACCAGAAAGGATGCCGAAAGCACAAAAAAGATACCGATCCAGGAATTCCATGCAAGCCTTTCCCCCAGGAAAAAGAATCCCAGAATGATAGAAAAAATAATGCCTGAATAATTGTATATGCTTATTTCCCCGGCAGGAGCCATGCGATAGGAATAAGTCAGAGCTATCTGACCGAAACCTCCCAGGAATCCTATAAGCAGCAGCTGCAGCAGCTGGTATGTTCCGGGCATAACAAAATCCATAAGCATAAAGGGCAGAGAGCATAAAACACAGAAAGTTGAAAAATGCATTATTATGGTCATGCCGTCTACTTTGTTTTTGAAATAGGCAAGGAGCGTATAGGATACACTTGAAAAAAACGCACACAACAAAGCAGTAAAGAGTGGGAAAATATTTGATGTCCATGCGGGGTTTGCCACAAAGACCGCACCGGCAAAGGCCAGTATGAGAGCCGGCACCTGCACCTTCTTGATCTTTTCTTTCAGAAAAATAGCGGCCCACAGGGTTATAAGAAAAGGGGAGAGTTTGATAAGGGTGGAGACATCCCCCTGATTTGCGTGTCCTGCCGCATAAAACATTGCCATAAGACCCAGAAAACCGAAAGAAGAACGGAGAAAAAGCAACGGCTGATGCTCTTTGCCGCCAAAGAGAGAACCGTTGTTTCTTTTTATTATTACAAAACTTATAACGAGACTTACGATGTTTCTGAAAAACACCTGTTCCATAAGGGGGATATCATCTGCAGAGGATTTTATTGCTATCTGCATTGCCGAAAAGAGCAGGGCAGAAGTGCACATAAGCAAGATCCCCTGCTGTTTTGTTGTCATACTTACGGGTTCCTTTCAAATGCCGGGGTCGCAGCGCTAAGATTCCTGAGCGTCCCTCTTCTTCATGTCAGGACATGCATTTTCAACATAAAATCATTATATACTTGAGCATATAAATGTCAAACCCGACAAAACGGCATAAAGCAAAATTTGTTGAAAACGGCAGTAGTGTATGCTATTATAAATATCGTGTCGTGCCCCCGTAGCTCAGGGGATAGAGCGTCGGTTTCCTAAACCGTGCGTCGGATGTTCGAATCATCTCGGGGGTGCCATCAAAAAAAGAGCGGTGACATGAACCGCTCTTTTTGTTATAATTGTTTACTGTAATGTAAGGCCCTGTAGCTCAGGGGACAGAGTAACGCCCTCCGAAGGCGGGGGTCGTGGGTTCGAATCCCACCAGGGTCACCATAACAAAAACCATCTTCCCGCAAAGAGATTTGCATGAGATGGTTTTTTGTTTTGATAATTTTTTTACCCATGGTACGGATAAAGTGTTCTATTCAAAGATTTTATTTTTCAAATCGCTTACAGTTGCCCCAATACTATCTGCGGCCTGTCTTATAGTATTGTTTTCCGGATAATTTTCAGGAAGACCAATTTTGATATACAGCTTTTTTATGGGCAAATCAAGCAATGAGGATATTTCCGACATTGTCATGGAACCCTTTATATCTTTCATATGGACACTATCGATTTCTTTTTGATCATTGCAATTGAGACAATTGCCTTCTCCGTTTTCATGGCTTTTAGACTCTCTCTCAAATTTATTCGGTAATATTTGAAATGTATCTGTTGCCTTGGCAGCGATAACAGGTGTGAAAAAAAGTGACAGAACCAAAATGGTGGCTAATATGGGATGCAGAACAGTTTTTTTACTGAAACCGGCATTCAAGGCACCTTCTTTAGGGCATGCATTGACACATTCATTGCAGTTGATGCATTCCGGGTCTGTGATTTTTTCTTTCTTTGCATCCATAATATTTACGTTTACCGGGCATATTTCGTTGCAAAGGCCGCAATTAATACACTTTTCTTTGTTGATGCGAATTGCGAACGGGCTTATTTTACCGATAATTGCATAAAAGGCCCCGGCAGGACAAAGGTATTTACAGAAAAAGCGTTCGTAAAAAAACGAACCTACAAGGGTTATTATAAGAAGGATAAAGCCGATAAGATATACGCTTATCAATGACTGAAGATCTGCCATATGCCCCAGTGCATTATACGGACAATACGGTGTGATCCAAAGAATACCGGTCATCCAGGACATGGCTACAGTAAAAATCAGTACAAGGTATTTTAGATACCTGAATATACGGTCGATTTTTGTTGGAACAACAAATTTTCTGCCCTTGAAAATCTTACGACCCAGATTCCCAAAAAATTCCTGAAGGGCTCCAAAAGCACATAGCTGTCCGCAAAACGATCTTCGAAAAACCATGGCTAATACCATTGTAGAAATAAATATAATGAAAGTACCGATCAGGATCTTTTTAAAAAATGTTCCATATACTATGATACTAAGAGATGATGCGAGGCCGCCGTAGGGACATAGCCCGTGGATGGAAGGAGCCGCATACCCCAGGGTGTGTAATATACTGGAAGAAAGAACAAATAAAAGAAGACTGCCAAGGATGAGCCACCTTAAAAGTCTTGAGATAAAGCTGAGCCTTTTTTCTTTATCATAAAACTTCTTGTTATCCGAAGTTTCTTTTTTTTGTTCCATTTTTTTCTTCCCCCCCTTTTTTCTCTTTATTCAGAAGTATATATGAAGCACTGATTTGTAAAGAACAGAATTTCGCTTGTATTCTTTTCAGTATACAGTAAAAAGATGTTGTTACCATAGCAAAAATATGTTTTGATTGTGAAAGGTCGGACATAATGCAATTTAAAGAAATGATAATAGTTCCGGTTGTCAGGAAATATTTATCTGCAGCAGGCTTTGCCCTGTAGGAACTGTTGCAATTTATGTTTATGTTTAGTATTATTAAGTCTGTAGACAGCAAGAAAATCAATTTAGTAAGTATTAAAAAAATCATTTTACCGCAAAGGAGGATCCATGGTTCTTGATATCATAGTAGGTGTGATACTTATAGGAACTACAGTATACGGCCTTAGAAAAGGGTTCGTTTTTACTTTTATTCATACCGTGGGTTGGATACTGGCGGCAGTTCTTGCATATCTTGCCACTCCCTTTGTAAAAGAGTTTCTTGTGGACAAGACTACTGTATATGAAGCCATTGAAGAGGATCTTGATCTCAGATTTTCCGATTCGGTACCGGTAATGGAAACCTCAGAAAAAAGTATACCTCTTAATATAAACGACATCCTCCAAGATCCTGCTGAAATAGTTTCTTCCAAAATGGCGGAAATATTTGCAGGTCTGGTCTTCACCGTTCTTGTATTTATTGCATTGCTTGCTTTCCTGAAAATAATACTGTGGCTGATCCTGAGGCTTCTTTCCAGAGATTACCGCGATGGATTCGCCGGTTTCGCTGATGGGTTTTTCGGTCTGATAGTGGGGTTCATAAAAGGGGCTGTAATAGTATTTATATTCCTTGCACTTCTGTTACCTGTGACAAATCTTATAAACCCGGATTCTTCCAAGATGATAGTTGAGACCCTTGAAAATTCATATTTTGCCGGAGAGCTTTATGACAACAACTTTATAATGGTTCTTCTTCAGGGCTTTATTTTCTGATTTTACATATTTTTTCAGTTGCATGTTTGCCCGATACCGGCTCCTTATCGGGCCTTATTTTATTTTTTTTGCCACAACTGCGAACCTGCCGTCTTTGGTGTGATAGGCACATGTTGAAAGCGTAAGGACGATGTCGTCTTCATTGACTTCCACTCCCGTGTCATATTGAGAAAGGGATCTGCAGATACGGACATATTCTTTCAGCTGTTCCCCTGAAACTATGCCTCCGTATTCATAGTACTTGAATTTGTCGGAGTTTTTTTTGTATATTTTGCTTCGGAAAACGGCAACCACTTCCCATTTTCCCTCCTCCTCAATGGTATCAAAAGTAAAAGTTTTATGTTCTTCATAGAAACCGGCATCTTCATAATCAAGGATGTCATGGAACATGGTGCCGTTTTTCATATTGTGGCCGTATATGAGCCAGTTTTTTGTGGGTGTGTTTATATCACTGGCGGCATCCATAAAAGGAGTACCGGAAAGAGAATACTCTTTTTTGAAATTTCTCCGCAGATAAAACTCCGGCCGGGACTTGGTCTGCATAACGGGGTAATCAATTTTTGTGTCTTCTATTTTTATCCATCCGATGATGTCGGAGTTTTGCCTGTAAAGGGCGTCAAGGTCGTAGGTGTCGGAAACTTTAAGAGCGGAAAACTCCTTTTCGCTTTTTTGGCCTTTCAGGTAGTGATCAATGATAATACCAAGGGAAACGATGAGAAGCACAAGGGAAATCACAAAGACGATCTTTCCGGTAATGCTCATTTTATTTTTTTTGGGTTTTTCTTTTGTCATGGGGGCTTACCTGTTTTTCCTTTTTAGTTTTGTTTATTCTAACACGATTTTGTTGAATAGTCAGCCGAAATATGTTAATATGCAAAGGTATATGAACAGGTATATGCAGGAAGCTTTAAGAGAAGCCCGCAGGGCCTTTGACCTTGGGGAAGTGCCGGTGGGAGCTGTAATAGTCAAAGACGGCAATATAATCGGCAGAGGGCATAACTTGGCAGAAAGCTCAAAGGACCCCACAGCCCATGCGGAAATCATCGCCATAAGACAGGCTGCAGAAAATCTCGGGGGATGGAGACTGACAGGCTGCTGTCTTTATGTGACCACGGAACCCTGCAGCATGTGTGCGGGAGCCATCGTTCTGGCCAGGATAAAAAAACTATATATAGGCACCATGGACAAAAAAGCAGGCGCATGCGGATCGGTGCTGAATATAATAAATGACAGCAGACTGAATCACTATACAGAAACAGAAACGGGCATCATGCAGGAAGAATGCGAAAGCATGATGAAAGAGTTCTTTAAAAGATTGAGAACAAAGAAATCGGAGGAAGATAAAACATGAAAAGAGCAGGCGTACTGATAAGCCTTTCACTATTGATAATTATGCTTAGTACAGCTTTTGCATCAGCGGCCCCTTTCGGCGTTGAAGAAACCTCTCCAAAAAACGGAGAAACAGGAATGTCCGTGGATAACATGGGCGTAAAAGTGTATTTTAATGAAGACATTTATTCCAAAGACAACCAGAAGGCAAATGCAAAACGCTGTAAACTTACAGATCCAAAAGGGAAAAAAGTAACTGTAAGAACGGTTTTCAACCCAAAAGAAAAAAACATAATGATGGTGCTTGCCGATACAGAAAAGGGAGCCAAGATAAAAGGAAGCACAAAATATAAATTAACCATAGACGCAGGCTTCGTTTCAACCAAGGGCAGTATAATGGAAAAACCGGTAACTGTATCCTTCGAGACTCTGAACCCTCAGTCCAGTATGACTGTCAGCATGGTGATGATGGGTATAATGGTAGTCGGAATGATATTCTTCACATCCAGGGAAGCAAAAAAGCAGGCTCAAAAGGATGTCAGGAAAAAAGAAGAGTCAATAAACCCCTACAAAGAAGCCAAAAGAACAGGGAAATCTGTTGAAGAGATAGTTGCGGCGGAGCAGAAAAAGAAGGAAAAACAGGCCGCAAAAACGAAAGCCAAGAAGAAACGCCATAAAGAAGAAAATAAAGTTGAAATAGCTTCAGACAATATAAGGGTATCAAAGCCCATGCCGATCTCATTGGCCGGAAGCACCTACAAGACAGGAAGGGCCGAAGCCGCCAGGATCGCCGAAGAAAAGGAAAAACAAAAAACAAGTCAGAAAAGCAAGAAAAAGAGCAAACAAAAGAAACACTGATATATAAAAATGGGCGGCTTTTCCGCCCATTTTGATTTTGCGGGAGAAATCATGAAAGAGGTAACTATCCGGTCATATGGAAAAATAAATCTTTCCATAGATATAACAGGCAAAATGGAAGACGGATATCACAGGGTGGAAATGATAATGCATCAGATCATGCTCCATGACGATGTCAAATTGTGCTGGAAACCTGCCGGGGTCACCGGCCGGGCCGGTGACCAAAACAAAAAAGCCGGCCAAGCCGTAAGAATAACGGTTTCTTCTGATAAAAAAGATGTGCCTTCCGGAGAAGATAATATAGCCTTCAAAGCGGCAGCCCTGATGACAAAGCATCATGGCAGAGAACTTTCGGGGGAAGTGGATATATTCATCAAAAAAAGGATACCTGTGGCCGCCGGCCTTGCGGGAGGCAGCGGGAATGCTGCGGCTGTACTGCACGGACTGAATGTTTTATGGGGACTATCCCTGGGGACAAAGGAACTTTGCAACCTGGGAGAAAGTCTTGGATCAGATGTGCCCTTTTCTGTTTTGGGTCAGGCAAGATCAAGCCCGGCAGTGGATGGAAAAACAAGAAAAGATCCCATGGCTTCAAGCTGCGCCTTTGCATACGGCAGGGGAACCATGTTAAGACCGGTCACGCCCCTAAAAAGCTTTGTGGTCATAAGCAAGCCCCCCATAAGCATTTTCACCGGAGAAGTTTACAGGGGCATGGACAAAAGAAAAATAGAAGTGCACCCGGCAACAAAAGAGCTCATTTCAGCCCTTGCTGAAGGAAATCATAAAAAAATGGCCAGGAACATGATCAATGTACTTGAAATCTATACGCTCAGCATGTATGATGAGGTTGTGTATACAAAGAACAAGATGCTGGAATTTTGCAAAGATGAACCTGTAATGATGAGCGGAAGCGGTCCAGCTGTTTATGCTCTTATACAGAAGAAAAACAAGGCAGAAGATGTATACAATAAAATGAAGGAATACAACAGGGAAACTTTCCTTACGGAAACCACCCTGTAAAAAGGAGACAGGATGCTGAATTTCGAAATACAGAATCACAGGCCCTTGAGAGAAATAGTGTATGAAGAGCTGAAGATGCAGATATTGAAAGGACAGATAGAGCCCGGCACCCGGATGATGGAAGTTGAGATGGCCGAGGAAATGGGAGTCAGCAGGACGCCCATACGGGAAGCCATAAGAAAACTTGAAAAAGAAGGGCTTGTGACCATAGAACCAAGAAAAGGCGCCTATGCTTCACAGATATCCACAAAGGACATCGTGGATATACTTGAAGTAAGACAGAACATGGAAGGACTGGCGGCTTTTTATGCGGCACTGCGTATGAGTTATCAGCAAAAAGAAGAGCTCAAGAGAATTGCAGAGGCATATAATGCAGCAGTGGCATCGGGAAGCACTCCGGACATGATAAAATACGATACGGCTTTTCACCATCTTATAGTTGAAGGCAGCGGAAACAAAATACTTGTCCATATGGTAGAGCAGCTGCAGGAACTGGTCCTGCGCTTTAGATATCTATATTATGATGATTTCAGGAGAGCAGAAAAAATGCCTGCGGAACACAAAGAAATATTTGATGCCATAAAAAGCGGAGACACCGAAGGTGCCAGAGCCGCCGCCGATGTGCATATCGACAGATTAAAAGAAATGATAGAAAACGAAAAAGTGCTGACCGAATGATCAGCACCTTTTCGTTTTTGAGAGGTTATTAGTTACTTTCAGAAAGAGTGAAAGTAATGTCCAAAGTAGAGCTGTTCCTTTCGATAATGTAAGTTATTTCATCCCCGGCTTTATGGGACATTATTATGGATTTTAGCGTTATGAAACTGTCTATTTTTTTGCCGTCGGCCCGCACAACTCTGTCACCGCTGCGGAAGCCGGCATTTTTGGCATATTTACCGTTTACTTGCTGTATATATACACCGGCTTTGGAAAGCCCGTACTGCATGGCCTGATTTTCATCTGATATTTCCACATAGCTCATGCCTGTATTTGCCCGGCCTTCTACTTTGCCGTTTTTGATCAGATCATCAATAATATCTGCCGCAGAGCTTATGGGAATGGCAAATCCCAAGCCTTCCACATCGGAACCGGATGACTTGGCCACTACTATCCCCACCAGCTGACCATACTGGTTGAACATTCCGCCTCCTGAATTTCCGGGATTGACTGAAGCATCGGTTTGTATAAGACTCATGGGAGTGTTGTCTATGGTTACTTCCCTGTCAAGGGCGCTGACTATACCGGCAGAAACGGTGCCGCCCAGTTCACCCAGAGGATTTCCTATAATAACCGCCAGATCGCCCACATCAAGCTGATCGCTTTTGCCCATTGTTACAGCATTCAGATTTTTTGCATCGATTTTGAGAACTGCCAGATCCGAAAGAGAGTCTTTGCCTATAAGTTCAGCCTTATATTCCTCGCCGTTTTTCAGGGTCACATAAATTGAACTTGCACCTTCGGCAACATGGTTGTTGGTGACAATGTATCCGTTGCTTTTTACTATTACTCCGCTGCCGGCTCCTTCTGTGACATACTCCTTTATCCATAAGTCTGTGCTGACGCTTTCGGTACGTATTTCTACAACGGAATCGGAGACCTTTTCGGAGATCTCCTGAACAGTCATTTGGCTGCCGGTGGCATCCTCCAGGTCAAAACCTGAAGAAGAAACAGAAGTTCCCGGTGAACCGTTTTCAAACAGATTTTCTGCCACCATGGCCCCTCCGAAACCCATGAGGCCTGCCAGCAGTATACACACGGTCATTATGACTGCCAGACTTTTTCTGGTGAGATCAACAGGTCTGCTTTTCTTTTTGCCGGATTTTGGATTTTCCTTTTCTGAAAGGGTCTCGCAGTTTTCAAAAAGCTCCCTTTGAGGCGTTTTTTGGTCACTCATTAGCGCCCCTCCTTTCTTCTCTTATAGAGTACGATACAACCTTTGTGTGGCGGTATTGTGTGGAAAACATGTATATATTTAGCCTTGTTTATGTTAAAATTATATAACATATTGTGAAGAATAAGGAGAAAAATTCTGTGGATCATAAGTCTGAATATGAAAAATGGCGTTATAACAGTGAGTTGCCGGAAGATATAAAAAAACAGCTTCAACTCATGGAAGGTAATGATGAAGAAATATACGAAGCATTCTGCAGGGATCTTGAGTTCGGTACGGCCGGTATAAGGGGAATAATGGGTGCGGGCACCAACAGGATAAATACACCCGTAATAAAGAGGGTGACCCAGGGCATTTCAGATTACATGAATGAAAATTTCAAAGACCCGGCTGCCGCCATATGTTATGACAGCAGGATAAATTCCAGGCTCTTTGCAGAAGAAACAGCAGCAGTGCTTACCGCCAACGGAATAAAGGCTTATGTATATAAACAGCTTATGCCGGTCTCTGCATTATCCTTTGCAGTAAGGGAGATACCCTGTCATATGGGGATCATGATAACCGCCAGTCACAATTCAAAAGAATACAACGGATACAAAGTTTATAACAGTCAGGGATGTCAGATACTCAATGAAGTTCCCGGCGAAATACTTTCCTTTATAAAAAGAACTGACATATTCAAAGACATAAAAAGTATGACATTTGAAGAGGCACTGAAAGAAAGATGTGAATTCATATCGGAGGATATAGAGGAAGCTTATATAAAAAAGGCCTTCAGCTACTCCATCCCAAAGGATATGAAAGGATTCAGACTTGTGTATACTCCATTGAACGGAACCGGGAAGGCACCCGTAAAAAAACTGCTTTCCTTGGCGGGGCTGGACAGTATAAGCATAGTAAAGGAACAGGAAGAACCGGACGGCTGTTTCACCACGTGTCCTTATCCGAATCCCGAGATACCTGAAGTATATGATCTGGCAGCACGGCTTTGCAGAGAGGTCAAGGGAGATCTTATAATGGCCACGGATCCGGACTGTGACAGAGTGGGTATAGCGGTCCCAAAAGGAGACAGTTATAAAGTTCTTTCGGGTAATCAGATAGGGACCCTGCTTTTTGATTACATCTGCAAAAACAAAAAGCTTCCCCGGGCACCGGTTGCCGTAAGGACCATAGTAAGCACATCCATAATAGATCATATGGCAGCAAAAAAACAAATAGAAATAAAAGAAACTCTCATTGGGTTCAAATATATAGGAGAACAGATCAGGATACTGGAAGAGGCGGGACAGGAAGAAAGATATATTTTCGGGTTTGAAGAAGGAAACGGGTATCTGGCCGGAAGTTATGTAAGAGATAAAGATGCAGTGACGGCGGCCATGCTCATATGTCAGATGGCGGCATGGCACAAAGGACGCGGCAGGGATCTGACAGAAGCCCTTGAAGAAATATATGAGGAATATGGATACTACAGAGAGAAAGTCCTGAACTTCACTTTTGAAGGAGCAAAGGGCATTAAAAAAATGAAAAGGATAATGGATTTTTTGAGGAAAAATCAAAGAAACGGTTTGTTCCATAAAAAAACCATTGGGATAACCGATTATTTGAAAGGAAAGAAATATATTATGGGTGATCCCAGATCCTGTTCTATGGTGGCCGGAGAAAAACCCACGGAACTTCCCCAAGAAAACATAATGGAATTCCGTTTTTCAGACGGGAGCAAACTCATTGCAAGACCCTCCGGAACAGAACCGAAACTTAAGGTATATCTTTTCGCCAGGGCCCGGGACATGCAGTCTGCAGAAAAAATCATTTCGGAAATGGAAAAGAATACAGATGCCTTGATTTGCAAACAAATAAAGGGGTATAATAATTGAAAGGAATAAGCAGAAAAGGAGGAGAGATGAAAAACGTAACGTTAAAAATAACCGGGAAACATGTTTACGAAAATGTCGAGGAAGATCAGATGGAACTGGTTACCGAAGGGAAGCTTGACAAAAAAGGCGATACCCTTTATTTGACGTACGAAGAAAGCGAATTCTCGGGAACACCGGGATGCAGAACGGAACTAATGCTCACACAAGATGTAATAAGCATGACCAGAAGCGGTCTTAATGTGGGCCTGGATACGGAGATACGCTTCAAAAAAGGTGAAAGACACAAGGGCTTTTATGATACGCCTTTTGGTCCGGTAGAAATGGAAGTTCTGACCAACAGTATCGAAAACAATGTGACTTACGACAAAAAAGGTCGTGTGGATATAGATTACTGCATCAGCCTTAAAGGGCTGAGCGAAGGAAGAAGCAAGCTTAATATTGAAGTAATGTAGACATAATAAGGAGGCAGGAATGTACACCAACAAAAGATGGATAAGAACAGTGGCAATCGTCCTTGTGGCCGCACTGGTCGTAACTTCACTCATATTAGTGGGCGGTATTTTTTAAAGGAGGACGAAGGTGAAAGAGACAAAGGGCTTTGATGCAGACAAATACATAGAAGAGCAGTCAAAATACATACTCCGCCGGATCGAAGAAGGCAACAGCGAAAGGCTTTATCTGGAATTCGGAGGCAAACTCATCCAGGACAGACATGCAATGAGAGTTCTCCCGGGCTTTGATGAAAATGCTAAAATAAAACTTTTGAACAGACTGCGCGAAAAAACAGAAGTTATAATATGTATTTATGCGGGAGACATTTCCACCAGCAAGACCAGGCAGGATTTCGGAATAACATATGATCTTGAAGTCCTTCGTCTTATCGATATGTTCCGTAAATATGACCTTGTTATAAACAGTGTCGTTGTCACAAGATACGAAGATGTGCCGGCAGTGAATATGTTTATCAATAAGCTTAAGAGGAGAGGCATCAAAACCTACAAACATTACTTTACAAAGGGCTATCCCACAGACGTAAAGACCATAGTAAGTGATGAAGGCTACGGAGCCAACCCCTATATAGAAGTGACAAAACCTTTGGCTGTTATAACGGGGCCCGGCGGCGGCAGCGGAAAACTGGCCACATGCCTTTCGCAGCTTTATCACGAATACAGACTGGGCAAAAAAGTCCGTTATGCTAAATTCGAAACATTTCCCATATGGAACCTGCCCCTAAAGCATCCTGTCAATGTTGCCTATGAAGCTGCCACTGCGGATCTTAAAGATGTCAACATGATCGA
>JAAYYX010000179.1 GCA_012515135.1 Clostridiales bacterium
CAGCAGGATCCTGCCGGAGCTTATGCTCAGGAAGGATTTGACATGTTCGAGGAAATGATAGAAGCCATAAAAGAAGAAACCGTAAAATTCTGCTATAATGTTACGTTGCAGACCAGTTCCGAAAGAAGGCGAATAATCGGAGGAGGGGCAGATCTCAAAGAAGAATATGAAGATGATGCCGCATATCTAAAGGATGCTGTAGAGGTAACGAACGGGGGTTATGAAGACACACCTGAGCAGAACCATCAGGTCCCTGAAAGACAAAAAAACAAACAGCAGACGGTAAAAAGAAATGTGCCGAAAGTGGGCAGAAACGATCCGTGCCCCTGTGGCAGCGGAAAGAAATATAAACATTGCTGCGGAAAGGACAATTGAAATGATACAACTGGAACAGATAAAAAATGATATACCTGCATCAAGAGGCAGGCTAAAAGAGGCAGGTGAGTCTCTTTGACCCGGCTTCCCTTGAAAAGAAACTCACTTTACTTGAAGACCTTACAAAAGAGGATGGATTCTGGAACGATAATGATAAGGCTCAAAGGGTAATGAAGGAGAAAAAATCCATTGAGAGCAGTTTGAATGAATACAGGGAAATCAGCAGGGACCTGGAGGATCTAGAAGTGCTCGTATCCCTTGCGGAGGAAGCAGGAGACGAGACCATGGTGCCCGAAATACAGGAGGCATACAGGGAATTCACAAAAAAGGCTGAAAACCTTAGGATCAAAACATTGCTAAAGGGTGAATACGACGGAAACAACGCTATTATCCATATACATGCCGGTTCGGGAGGGACAGATGCTCAGGACTGGGCGGCTATTCTTTTGAGAATGTACAGCCGCTGGGCCGAAAGCAAAAACTACCGGATAAAGACCCTTGACCTTCAGGAGGATACAGAGGGAGGCATAAAAGGAGCGACACTTCTTATACAGGGCAGCAATACCTATGGATATCTCAAGAATGAAAAGGGTGTGCATAGACTTGTAAGGATATCTCCCTTTGATTCAAGCGGCAGAAGGCATACCTCCTTTGCATCGGTGGATGTCACCCCGGAAATGGATGATGATATCGTTGTGGAAATAGATGAAGATGATCTCAGAATAGATACTTTCAGAAGCAGCGGAGCGGGAGGACAGCATGTAAATAAAACCGATTCTGCCATAAGGATCACCCATATACCCACAAACATAGTAGTATCATGTCAAAATGAACGTTCCCAGCACCAGAACAAAGACATGGCAATGAAAATACTGAAATCAAGACTGCTGGAACTGAAGGAACAGGAGCATAAAGAAAGTCTAAAGGAATTAAAAGGGGACTACAGTCAGATAACATGGGGAATGCAGATACGTTCATATGTATTTCATCCTTATACAATGGTAAAAGATCATAGAACAGGCGCTGAAGTGGGGAATGTGAACAAGGTACTTGACGGGGATCTGGATCTCTTTATAAATGAGATGCTCAAGAAGACATAAACTCCTTTCCAAGAAACCGGTAAAAAGGCCTGTACCCATACAAATATGAAGGATTTCTTGTATACAGTATTTATGCTCAAAAACCATCTTCAAAAGCAAAATTACCATTGATTAAACAAAACAAGTGTGTTACCATTTTAACGGTGTGGTTTTTCGCACTGGTTTGATCATGTCATTTTTGAAAAGGAGACAGACAAAATGATTTTAGAGACTTTGGCCAGATTTTCAGAAGATATGGGGTTATTCAGTCTGGATTACAAATCGGCGATAATGATAGGCGTATCCCTGATTTTCCTTTTTCTGGCGATAAGGAAAGGCTTTGAACCTCTTTTACTGGTCCCTATAGCTTTCGGGATGCTTCTTTCGAACCTTCCTCTTACCGGAATATTCGAAGCACACCCTGAACCCGGAACTGAACTTGCGGATATGGGACTATTGACTATATTTTATCTTTTGAAACCGATACTTCCCTCCCTGATATTTCTCGGGGTAGGTGCCATGACGGATTTCGGGCCTCTTATAGCAAACCCCAAATCCCTCATACTTGGTGCTGCGGCACAGTTCGGTATTTTCTTTGCGTTCTTTGCGGCGATCGCCCTCGGTTTCGATGCCCAGGGAGCGGCTTCAATAGGAATAATAGGAGGCGCCGACGGACCAACGGCAATATATACATGTCAGAAACTGGCACCTCAGCTACTGGGAGCAGTCGCGGTGGCGGCATATTCATACATGGCCCTGGTGCCTGTTATACAGCCCCCCATCATGAAACTTCTGACTACAAAAAAAGAAAGAGTTATCAAGATGGAACAGCTTCGCGTTGTAAGCCAGAAAGAAAAGATACTGTTTCCTATAGCAGTAACAATAATCGTTGTACTGCTGCTTCCGGCGGCTGCACCTCTTATAGGAATGCTTATGCTTGGTAATCTTTTTAAGGAATGCGGAAGGACGGCAAGACTTTCTGATGCGGCAGCAAATGCCATGAACAACATAGTAGTTATAATGCTGGGTCTGGCTGTGGGAGCTTCGGCTCAAGGTCCCACATTCCTGGTAATGGATACGATCAAAATCGTTATACTGGGAGTTCTCGCCTTTGCATTCGGAACTGCCGGGGGCGTATTAATAGGGAAACTCATGAATGCCCTTACAGGCGGCAAGCTGAATCCGCTTATCGGTTCGGCCGGTGTGTCAGCAGTTCCCATGGCAGCCCGTGTATCTCAGAATGTGGGTAAAGAGTACAACAGGACCA
>JAAYYX010000180.1 GCA_012515135.1 Clostridiales bacterium
GTTTGAGTCTTTCTATCTCATTCCTTATAAGAACAAGATCGCCCGGTCTTATGCCGTATGTGACATGCCCCGGGCCGTGATCACTGATGGCCACCGCAGCAAGACCCTTTTCGACTGCGACCTTTATGTTTTCCTCTATGGTGCCTTTTCCATGGGGCTTGTTTTTTGTGAAACCGTGAGAAAAAGTCGTGTGGGTGTGATAATCGAAAAGCATCCTGTATTTCATGCTTCTTCTCCTATTATTCGCACTTCCGCTTCCAGCATCACTCCGTATTTATCCATAACTGTCGCCTGTACCATATGCATGAGTTCTATGATATCTCCGGCTGTTGCACCGCCTTTATTGACTATAAATCCGGCATGCAGCTGAGAGACTTGTGCCCCTCCCACCGTAAGACCCTTTAGCCCTGCGTCTTCAATGAGTCTGCCTGCATAATAGCCTTTGGGCCTTTTGAAAAAACTTCCTGCACTGGGCAGACTGAGGGGCTGTTTGTTGTTTCTCCGCTCAGTAAGCTCTTTCATCATGCTCTTTATTTTATCTTTGCTTTCTTCATGAAGCTTTATTTTTACACTTTCGATTATGTCACAGGTATCACAGAATATGCTGTGCCTGTATTCCAATTGGAGTTTTTCGGGCACCAGCTCATATTCTCTTTCTCCGTCCCTTGAAATTACATTTACACTTTTTATGATGTCTTTCATTTCTCCGCCATAGGCTCCGGCATTCATGAATACTGCCCCGCCGATACTTCCCGGTATGCCGCCGGCAAACTCGAATCCTCCAAGTCCTTTTTTGAGGGCTTCATTTGCCACCTGTGACATAAGAGCTCCGCATCCTGCATGTATTATATCTTTATCCGCACTTATAAAAGCGAAGGCTTCTCCCAATTTTATCAGGGCTCCTTTGTATCCGCCGTCCCTTACCAATATGTTGGAGCCGTTCCCCATTATCATATAGGGCATCTGTGATGCATAAAGGGTTTTTACGGCAAATTTAAGTTCGTTTTTGTCGGATGGGATCACCAGAAGACTTGCATGTCCTCCTGCTTTAAAGGAGGTATGTTCTCTCATGTCGGCATCTTTTATTATGTTTTTTTCATTTATTCCCTTTGCCAGCTCTTTTTTTAGGTCAGTCATCGGAATACTCCTCTCCCGGCTTATAGTTTTTGTATTTATAAAGATATTTATAGTCCCTGAGATCCGTGGACATTCCCTTCTTTTCAAGTCTCTTGTTGACAGCGAAGCATATGTATGCATATATTACTGCGAATATCGGTATACCGACTACCATTCCCACAAATCCGAACAATCCGCCCCCCACCAGGATGGCGAAAAGTACCCAGAAGCTGGGAAGGCCCGTACTGTCTCCCAGTATTTTGGGACCTATTATGTTTCCGTCCACCTGCTGCAGGATAAGTATAAATATAACGAAATACAAACATATCTTGGGATCTTCCATCAGCAGCAGCAGTGCCGAAGGTATGGCTCCTATAAAAGGTCCAAAAAACGGGATTATGTTGGTCACTCCGATTATTATGCTTATCAGGGCTGAATAGGGCCACCCGAATATGCTCATGAATATGAAGCATATCACACCTATTATTGCCGAATCTATTATCTTGCCGGTTATGAACCCGCTGAAAGTTTTATTTGTGAAAGCAGACCCTTTAAGGAACATGTCTGCGCTTTCTTCTTTTAACACTGCCAGTACCAGTTTTTTGGACTGGGCTGCGAAGACCTCTTTTCTGTTAATGAAGAAAACACATATGACTATGCCAATAAAGAAATTCTTTATTACATTCAATACTCCGAAAAGACCGTCTGATATGCCCGTAAGAACAGATTCATATTCCGGGATCAGTATTTCTTCCACCCATGCTGTAAATCTGGTCGTCACATCCCCCAGCCACTGCTCCATGGGTCCTGTTATCTGGGGTATCTGATCAAACTTGACCTGTATCCATTCAAGAAGCCTTTCAATCGATGAAGGAAGAGTCTTTGCTATATTCACAATACTTTCTATCAACTGGGGTATTATCATCCAAAGGAATCCGAAAACTATTCCCAGGATTATAAGCACAGTAAAAACGGAAGCTATACCCTTGGATATGGTGATTGTCCTGTCCTTCCCCCTTATCCTGGGCCATTTGACTTTGGAACATCGCCTTACAGCAAGATTGTAGGCGGGGCAAAGCAGATAGGCCATAACAAGCCCGTATATGAACGGTGTCAGTATCCCCGTCATTATCCCCAGAGCCTTTATGATGCCATCCATTCTAAGTATGGCAAAGAAAAACAGTATTATAACTATGGCAGATAAAACCGCTGTAACACCTGTTTTTATATATTTGCTTTCAAAACGTATCTTCATTGTTTCGCCTTTTTATAAAA
>JAAYYX010000181.1 GCA_012515135.1 Clostridiales bacterium
CCTTTTCGTGCTAAAAACCCGGTTCCAGGGTTAAAAATCACCATTATTTCTGTTTTTTTTGGCTGAATTTGCCATTTTTTACACCAAAAACGCCTTTTAAGAGGAAATTTTAACCCTAGAGCATATGGTTTTGGGTAAAAAGGGTTAAAATTAACATTTTAGGCCTTAAAAAACCGCAAAAAGGGTTAAAATTTTGATTTTGCTATTTTTTCCCTTCGTTTTGCTGTGAAAAATCCAATGATTTTATGGATTATGATGATTTTAGGATTCAGTGGTTGAAAATCCAGAAATATGGCATTGATAATGCATTGATATATGGTGTAAAAAGAGGAAGCCGCCCTTGAATAACAATCTTTGGCGGCAATTTCCTGTAGATTCTCTGCGAAGCCGCTTCTTCAGGCTCTCCCGAGCAAGTTTTCCCCGGCGGAGCAGCCTATGTGGAGGCAGCTTCCGCCGGATCCCGAAATAAAAAAGCTCGCTATTTCAGCGACTGAACAAACGGGGGATGGGGATGGGTGGAACGGTTAAGCGGCTGGGTGAGTGCGCAGAAAAATCGCAACAGACAAGCCGCGCCGCCGGGTGGATGGGTGGCTAGGGGGGATGGGACGGTTCAACGGCTGGGTGGCAGAGTTATATCATCAAGGATCCCTTTTAGTTTTGCCATTACTATTCCGTAATTGGTGATGGGGACACCTTGGGTCTTTGCCTGTTCTACCCTTGACATCATGTGTTTGCGGTTGAACATACATGAGCCGCAGTGGATTATCAAATCGTATTTTTTAAGGTCTTTTGGAAAATCGGAGCCGGCAACAATATCAACTTTCATTCCTTCCCCTGCACGTTCCCTGAGCATCCCGGGGATTTGCTCTCTTCCTATATCCTCTTCAAGGGGCGCATGGGTGCAGGCCTCCGCTATGAGCACCCTTGATTTCTCTGTCAGAGAATCTATCGCTGCGGCGCCTTCAATAAAAGTTTTGAGATCTCCCTTAAATGCAGCCAACAATATTGAAAAAGATGTAAGCGCCGACTCTCCGGGCTTATTTTCATTCACATATCTGAAACACTGGGAATCAGTAATAATAAGGGAAGGCGCCTTGGAAAGCGAATCCAGAGCTTTCAAAAATCCGTCCGAAACGGTAGATACAACGGTACATTTATTGTCAAGAAGCTCCCTGATCACCTGGACCTGGGGCAGTATAAGCCTTCCTTTCGGCGCCTGTATATCCTGCGGCATGACCAAAAGAACTGTTTCGCCGGCGCCAACCATATCCCCCAGAATTTTTTCGCGCTTGAAATCTTCCGGGACCAGCTTATCTATGGCCTTCTTGATATCTTCTATCCCGGTACCGTCGGCGGCACTTACCATTATCGGTATAAGTCCGAATACCATTATGACCTTTTGCTGCAGAACCGCCCGATCCAGTACATCTGTTTTATTTATTATGGGGATGACCGGAATTTCCGCATCTCTCAAACTGCACAGCCAACCCTCTTCAGGGTCAAGACTGCCGTCATCGAACAAAAGCAGTGCTATATCAGTTTTTTTGATAACTTCTTTTGTGCGGCTGAGTCTCAGTTCACCCAGCTTTCCAAAATCATCAAATCCTGCCGTATCAATGAAAACCACCGGACCCACAGGATGAAGTTCCATGGATTTATAAACAGGATCCGTAGTTGTGCCGGCATGCGCAGAAACGATGGCTATGTCCTGCCCGGTAAGGGCATTTATCAAAGAAGATTTGCCGCTGTTTCTCTTGCCGAATATACTTATGTGAAGCCTTCCGGCTCTTGGTGTTTCATTTAGACTGTTCATCAAAACTTAAAATCTCTCTTTCCTTTCTCGATTTCCTTGAGATGTTTTTTTGCCATTTCTCTTACCTTTTCGTTGGGCACCATGGCCAATCTTTTTTGAATAATAGCCTCGCCTTTTTCATATGTTTCAGGAGATGCGTAATCCATCAGATACTCTTTTAGTGTCATAAGTGCATTTGGCTGACAACAGTTGGCGATCTGCCCTGCTTTCAACAAACTCATAAACCTGTCTCCCGTCCGGCCTTCCCGGTAGCATGCAGTACAAAAACTGGGCACATATCCCAGGTCGATAAGCCAGGAAACCACTTGCTCAAGGGTCCTTGTATCACTTACATCAAATTGTGCGGTGGTTTCATCTCTTTCTTCCTCTTCATATCCGCCCACACTGGTGCGGCTTCCTCCACTGACCTGGGTTATTCCTATCTCCAAACATTCTCTCCTGGTTTTTTCACTTTCCCTTGTGGACATTATCATTCCGGTGTAAGGCACCGCTATTCTAAGTACTGCAACGATCTTTTTGAAAATATCATCCGGCACACCATTTTGAAAATCTTTCACATCGATGTCATCAGCAGGGCGTATCCTCGGGACACTGATGGTATGGGGCCCGCATCCCCAGGTATCTTCCAGATGTTTTGCATGCATCAAAAGTCCTACAAAATCATATTTGTAATTATCAAGCCCGAAAAGGACTCCGCATCCCACATCATCTATCCCGCCTTCATTGGCTCTGTCCATGGCCTCAGTATGATAATTATAATCACTTTTTGGGCCTGAAGGGTGGAGTTCTAAATATTTTTCTTTATTATATGTTTCCTGGAAAAGTATATATGTACCTATTCCCGCTTCTTTCAGCCTCCGGTAATCATCAACCGTTGTTGCGGCAATATTGACATTTACTCTCCTTATATCTCCGTTTTTGTGTTTGATCCCGTATATGGTTTTTATGCTTTCCAGTATATA
>JAAYYX010000182.1 GCA_012515135.1 Clostridiales bacterium
CATTACCCGCTGATAAGGAGCAACATTGAAAGGCGATATCCTGACCTCAGGATAATAGATCCTTCGGAGGAGATCGCAGGCAGTATAGAAGGAACTCTCAAAAAAAA
Organism: Clostridiales bacterium; assembly: GCA_012515135.1. Classification (GTDB taxonomy): domain Bacteria; phylum Bacillota; class Clostridia; order Peptostreptococcales; family Anaerovoracaceae; genus UBA1422. The sequence goes on from JAAYYX010000182.1 coordinate 108, forward strand.
TGATATGCTGGCCGAGGCCCCGGAAACAGAAAACATTTTTTATGCCAGTGATCTGTCCGAGAATTTTGTAAGGATGATCGACAGGATATTCATGCATTCGGATGTCAATGTAGAATTCAAAAACCTGGACCTGGAAGAAATATAGCTTATGGCTAAGGAAGGTGAGTACATGGATCTACAGGAGCTTTTATCTTTTCTGGAAATAGATACACCGATGGAATTTGAGTATTTTGAGAATTTTGCAGACCTGGTGGAATGCGAAGAAATCATACCCGAAAGCACTCTTTTTTTACTTTTTTCCGAGACTGACAAAAGAATAGTCGGTGAAATAATAATCAATTATTTTGACGATATGCTTGAGTCTTTGCCTGATGACTCAAATGACATTTATACCCTTCTGGAAAAGATCAAATTATCAATGGCAGGGCTAATCAAGGCTTCCGATGACCAAGATATTCTTTCCAGATTTCCCGAACAACTAAATGCATTCAAAAACTGGTACTGTTTTGAATCGGCGGTGGCCTGCAAAGACCCGGACACAGGAGAAGAAAAACTGCTGACATTAAGGGATGCCTTAACATTGGCCAGACTTCAAAAACTTGAAGGGGAAGAATATATTTATGATTTTTCGGAATGTATGAATTACGAGGTGGATGATTATATGGTGAATATTTCGGAACTTGCGGAACCGGGCCGGTAAAAGAAAGGAAAAAAGACATCTTGAGTGAGAGCAGGAAACAATATAAAATAGGAATAACAGCAGCCCTTATATGCGCCGTACTTTGGGGAGTCCTGCCTATATACTGGCAGGCGCTTCGGCCGATAGATTCTTCGGTGATAATCTTTTACAGGATAATGCTTGTGGGGGTTGTTTGCTTTATTGCAGCCCTTAAGCTTTACGGAATAAAAGCCATCAAAGCTCCACTTAAAAAAAAGTGGGCAAAACTCAAATTTTTTACAGCCGGTCTTGTGATAACAGCAAACTGGAGTATATATATATGGGCTGTAAACGCGGATTTTGTAATACAGACATGTATAGGCTATTATATAGAACCATTGATGGTCTGTATATTCGGCATTATAATTTTCAAAGAAGCACTCACAAAATTCAAGCTTACCGCACTCTGCTTCGCATGTGCCGGAGTGCTTTTGATCCTTTTGTACTTCAGAGAGATACCTCTTATCGCACTCAGTCTTGCGGTGACCTTTGCGGTATATGCTGCAATGAAAAAAACATTCAATATAGAGGCCATGCTTTCACTTTTTTATGAAACCATGTTTCTTGTGCCTTTTGCGGCGGCAGTGATAGTATATCTTGAAGTCAACGGAAAAGGAGCGATAGCCGCTGCCGAACCTTATCAGTATGCTCTTCTTTTTCTTTCGGGCATTTTGACGGCGATACCCCTTGGCACCTTCGCAGTGGCCGCAAACAGGGTCCCCCTTGTTACACTGGGGCTTATTGAATATATATCCCCTTCAATAACCCTTATAATAGGTATATTCCTTTTCAAAGAGCCCTTCGACCTGGTCCAGTTCATTGCATTTGTTATAATATGGATAGGACTGGCCATCTTTACCGCAGGAGAAATAAGGGAAGCAAACGAAATCAAAAGACAAGGTGGTATAAATGACTGAAAGAAAATTGGGAGTCTTTGGTATCGCTTTTCTTTACGCGGGAGCCATCATGGGTGCAGGCTTTGCTTCGGGCCGTGAAATATGGCAGTTTTTCGGCGTTTTCGGCAAATACGGATTTGCCGGACTTGCCTTTGTGGGCGCACTTTTCATTTTTGTGGGTATAATGACCGCAATAATAGCAAGAACACTGGAAACAAACGATCTGGGCAAAATAATAGTCCCCGGAAACAGCAGGATACTAACTGCATTTACAGGTTATTTTATGGCATTCATGCTTTTTACTGTTGTGATAACCATGACAGCGGCCGGAGGGGCACTGTTTATGCAACAGTTTGGAATGAGCAGGATACTGGGAGGAGCTTTCATAGTAATACTTGTCATAGTAACAGTACTTGGCGGGTTTGGACGGGTCGCAAAAGTTTTCGGGTATGTCATTCCCCTGCTCATAACCGTAATGATAATGGTCTGTGCCGGCGTGATCATAAAAGGCATACCGGAAAGCGGCATAGAAAGTCAGATGGTCCCGAGCCCGCTGGCATCCTTCTGGCAGCTGGCGGCAGTGCTTTATCTTTCATACAATATCCTGGCTGTGGTACCTATAGTTGCAAATGCGGCAATAAATGCAAAAAGCACTAAGCATGCTGTTATGGGAGCTGCGGCGGGAGGATCCTTCCTGGCGGGCCTGGCACTGATAATTACCCTGGCCCTTCAGACCGATGCGGGTTTTTCCCAGTCAATGGACATGCCTATGCTGGCTTTTGCCATGGGACTTTCCCCTGTTACCGGTGTGATATATACAGGCGTAATGCTTTTTGCTATTTACTCTTCGGCAACGGGGAATTATTATGGATTTACCACCGGGTTGAAAAATGACAGCAAAAAGAATCAGAAAATAGTCATTATTGCTCTGGCAGGCTTCCTTTTGGGGCTAATTGGATTCAGGAACGTTGTGGCGTATATGCTTCCTTTGGAAGGCTTTGCAGGGATCGCAATAATAATAATGCTCACATGCAATTTTTTTATAGTCATGAAAAACAAGAAGAAAGAAGAAAAACCACATATGTTCAGGGATTTTGAAGATC
>JAAYYX010000183.1 GCA_012515135.1 Clostridiales bacterium
GAGGGACAAGAGGTAAGAGCCAGATGGGAAGACGGTACGCCGGCTCATACAATAAAAAAATTCGGCGTCATAAACAGGTATGATCTTTCCCGGGAGTTCCCCGCATTGACCTTGAGACCTACAGCGATCAAGTCTGCAGTGGATGAGCTTCTTTGGATATGGCAAAAGAAATCCAATAATATAAATGATCTTAATTCACATATATGGGATCAGTGGGCCGATAAGGAAGGATCCATAGGAAAGGCATACGGCTATCAGCTGGGAGTCAAATATAGATTCGCCCAGGGAGAAATGGACCAGGTGGACAATGTGATATGGCAGCTCAAGAACCAGCCCTATTCCAGACGCATAATGACAAATATATTCAATTTCCGTGATCTGCTGGAAATGGGACTGGAACCATGTGCATATTCCATGACTTTTAACGTTACAGGTGACAAACTGAATGCCATATTGAACCAGCGTTCCCAGGATATCCTTGCGGCGAATAACTGGAATGTGGTCCAGTATTCAGTGCTGGTACACATGCTTGCCCAGGTCACCGGATTCAAAGCCGGGGAGCTGGTGCATGTGATATCGGACGCACATATTTATGACAGGCATATACCGATCATAAAAGAACTGATAAAAAGACCCGTTTACCCGGCACCGAAATTCAAACTTGATCCAAATATAAAAGATTTCTATGAGTTCAAAAAAGAACATGTAATAATAGAGGACTATGAAAAAAATCCCCAGATAAAGGGGATACCAATAGCAGTATAAGGAGACTTGCCATGAAAGCAATAGTGGTAGCAGATGAAAACTGGGGAATAGGCAAGGACGGTAAACTTCTGGCTCATCTGCCCGGCGACCTGAAATATTTCAAAGAAAAAACCAAGGGGAAGACTCTTGTGATGGGTAGAAAAACCCTGGAATCACTGCCGGGCTGCAGCCCTCTTCCTGATAGAAAGAATATAATCCTGACCAGTGATGACTGCTTTGAGAAAGACGGATGTGTGGTATGCAACGGTATGGACCAGTTTTTTGATGAGATATTCTTTGATGACGGACAGGACGTTTTCGTGGCCGGAGGGGAATCCATATATGAGCAGTTCCTCCCATACTGTGAAGAGATATTCGTTACCCGCATAATGGAGACTTTTGATGCCGACAGATACTTCATAAATCTGGATGAGTCCGAGGATTTTATAAAAACCTGGAGCAGCGATATCTGTGAAGACAAAGGAGTCAAATACAGATTTGAAAAATATGAAAGAAAATAGCAGGAATACGGGAAGCCCCGGCAAAGAGAATATACTAATCGGCAGAAATGCTGTTTCAGAAGCCTTATCGGCGGGAAGAGAAACGGCTTTTATAGTGGCTGCAAAAAGATCGGAAGGATCGGCAAAAAAAATAATCGCTTCCGCAAGAGACAGAAACATTCCTGTCAGGTATGAAGAAAAAGCAGTGCTTGATAAAATAGCAGGCGGAAAAAATCACCAGGGCATAATAGCATATGTTTCAGAATACAGATACAGCAGTATGGGCGAAATGATGATGTGGGCAGAACAAAAAGGAGAGGATCCATTTCTTGTGCTGCTGGACGGCATAGAGGATCCGCATAATCTGGGAGCCATAATAAGAACAGCTGAGTGTGCCGGAGCTCACGGTATAGTAATACCAAAAAGAAGATCCGTGGGGGTCACGGAAACTGCGGCGAAGGTTTCCGCAGGGGCTTCGGAGCATATGATGTGTGCCCAAGTTACAAATCTCAGCAGGACTTTGGAAGATCTCAAAAAAAAGGGGCTATGGATCGTTGCATGTGACATGGACGGCAAGACCATATATCCGGACGGGGAAGAAGACCCTCCCGATCTTACGGGACCTTTGGGTATTGTTATCGGAGCAGAGGGAAGCGGGATAGGGAGACTAATAAAAGAGAAGTGTGATTTTGCTGTATCGATACCGGTGGCGGGAAAAATAAAATCACTGAACGCATCAAATGCAGCTGCAGTTCTCATGTATGAAATCAGAAGGCAGAGAAATGAAAAAAAATGACAGGGAAATAAAATACACAAAAAAAATAGAGACTCCAAGGTTTGATGGTCTTTCCGATGAGCAGCTGGCCGTACTTGCCCAGGAAGACGATCAGGAAGCGCTTGAGTTCCTCATAAGAAAATATATGAACATAGTGAAGAAAAAAAAGAACACATATTTTATTATGGGGGCAGAAAGCGATGATGTGGTGCAGGAAGGCACCATAGGACTTTTCAAGGCAATAAAAAGCTACGACAGAGGAAGAGAGGCTTCTTTCAGCACATTTGCAGAGATATGTGTGAACCGGCAGATACTTTCGGCAATAAAAGCTGCAAGCCGCATGAAACACTCTCCCCTTAACAACTCACTTTCTCTCAGCAGTCCGGCGGAAGAGACAGAAAAGACCCTGGAAGATGTCATCTCATCCCGCAAGATCACAGATCCCGAGACCCTGATGATACTAAAAGATGTGGTGGGGTATATTTCAAAAAATAAAGGAAAGCTTTTCAGTGAAATGGAGAAAACAGTCTGGAGCGAGTATGTAAAAGGCAAGAGCTACGGAGAAATATCGCAAAAACTTGGCAAAAGCCAGAAAGCTGTATATAATGCCATGGAAAGGATGAAGAAGAAAATAATCCTTTATCTGGGATAGTATCAAAAGGCTGAAGACGGCGGCGTGTCCGGCTTAAGGATAAGCACCGTTCCCGTTGACAGCCCGCTGAAAATATAGTAAAATACGCATTGTTGATGCGCTGTTGTAGCTCAGTTGGTAGAGCACTTCCTTGGTAAGGAAGAGGTTCGGCAGTTCAATCCTGCTCAACAGCTCCAACATAGATAATGATTTTTTTGTTTACCGGCCCAAATAACCGGCAGTAAGAAGGTGCCAAGGAGGAAGAAAAAATGGCAAAAGAGAAATTTGAAAGGAATAAGCCGCACATAAACATAGGAACGATAGGACATGTAGACCACGGCAAAACGACGCTGACAGCAGCAATAACAAAAACGCTGCAGGA
>JAAYYX010000184.1 GCA_012515135.1 Clostridiales bacterium
CCCTCATGTCTTTTCACTTCTATGCCGGGGAACTTTTTGAGTATCTTCTTGATCCTGTCCGCCAGCATACGCTCAAAATATGGTTTGTTCTGACCTTTAAGAGCAGTTTCTCCGCATCTTATGATATAAATATTTTTTTCGTTCATCTCAGGCTCCCGAGTTTTCTGAATCTATCAACTGCTTTTTTTAGATTATACACGACACGGTCCATTTCTTCAATCGTATTGACTTCACTCAAACTGAACCTTATTGCGCCTTCAGATTCTTTTTCCGAAAGCCCCATGGCCGAAAGAACATGGCTTTTGGCCTTCTTATTCGAGGAACATGCAGCTCCTGTAGAAACAAAAATACCCTCCTGCTCCAGGCTGTGAAGGATCACTTCCCCCCTTGTACCCAAAAAAGAAATGTTAAGAATGGAAGGACTGCAAAGGGACTCACCGTTTTCCTGATTTTTCTCATAGCAGGAATAAGCAGGGCTGTTTACTCTTATATCTTGTATTTCTTTTTTTATCCCTTCAAGCAGATATTTTCGGACTCCTGCCATTCTTTTCATTTTTTCTTCCATTCCGTCTGATGCTTTTTCTGCAGCGATACCGAATCCTGCTATGGCCGGAACATTTTCCGTACCTGAACGAAATTTGTTTTCCTGGCCGCCCCCCAGTATCAAAGGTTTTATGTTCAATCCCTTTTTTATCCATAGTGCACCCGCACCTTTGGGTCCGTGTATTTTATGCGAACTTATTGATATCATGTCCGCCTTCTGAACCGAATGGGGGACCCTGCAAAACGCCTGAACTGCATCTGTATGGAATAAAGCGTTCTTTTTCTGCTCTGCCGCTTCAAGTACGGGCTGTATGGCCCCAGTTTCATTGTTTACCTTCATTAAAGATATAAGGATTGTCTTCTCGTTTATTTCTGATTTCAGCTGATCCATATCGATCCTGCAGTTTTCATCGATTCCTATAAGAGAAATCTCAAAACCCTCTTCTTCCAGTCTTTTGAATGACTCAAGCACGGCAGGGTGCTCCGCTTCCGATGTGATCAATTTGTTGCCATATCTTCTGCGGGCTTTTGCAGCTCCCATTATTGCTGTATTATCGGATTCCGTCCCTCCGGAATTGAAAAAAAGATATCCTTCTCCGGAAGCACAAAGACCCGAACGGGAAAGTGCTTCACTGACCTGTTCTCTGGATTTTTTTATTATTTTTTCAGAAGCAAATCCCATACTATGCAGTGATGAGGGGTTTCCGTATTCATCCTGCATGCATTTGAGCATTATTTTTGTCACTTCGTCATATTGCTTTGTTGTGGAACTGTTGTCAAGGTATACTATCATTTTTTCTCCTGCTTCTCTTTCTTTGCGCCTCTGCCCTTCTTATTAAAGAAAGGGCAGTAAAACTGCCCTTTCAGATCAAATTCAAAACTCTTATTTTGCGTAATCCACTGCCCGGGTCTCTCTTACCAGGTTTACTTTTATCTGTCCCGGATAGTCCAGCTCTTCCTCTATCTTTTTTGATATTTCTCTTGCCAGGAAAGGCATTTCTTCATCCTTGACCCGATCCGGTTTGGCTATTATTCTTATTTCTCTGCCTGC
>JAAYYX010000024.1 GCA_012515135.1 Clostridiales bacterium
AAGGCAACATGGCATCTCTGATGATGAAAAGAAAGAAATACGATTTTGTTTTCGCTGCAGGGGATGATTTTACTGATGAGGATCTTTTCAAAGTTGTTTCAGACGACGCTTACTCAGTAAAGATAGGCCTTGGCGAGACATCAGCCGGATACCGCATGAAATCATGGAGATCCATGAGGGAAATGCTGGAGGATTTTGCGGAGGTGAGCGGCAAAGAACAGGAAGGCAAAGAGCAGACAAGAGCCAACAGGAGCATTAAAAAGGATAAGGAGAGACCGGAAGCACTAAAGAATAATAAGAAAGAATAAAACCACAGCCCGGAGGACTTGTGATGGCAAATAAAAGAAAAATATATAATCTGGCAGACCCCTCACTGGACAACTATAATCTTCTGCTCAATGAGGTCATATTTCATAATGCCAACGGTTATATAGGCATAAGATACGATTTTGAAGAAGGATATCCGGAAGGGTATGAAATAACTCGCAGCCAGTATATAAACGGTTTTTATGATTATACAGAAATCAAACATGCAGAAAGGCTATATGGTGTACCCGACAGGAAGCAGACAATGCTGGATGTGGCAGACACCCAGGAGATAAAGCTCTTTATCGACGGAGAGCAGTTTTCCATGTTCAGCGGCAAACTCCTGGAATTTGATATTTATCTGGATATGGACAGGGGCGTTACAGTAAGGGAAGTAAAATGGCGTTCACCCCTGGGCAAGGAGATAGCCCTGAAAATAACCAGGATGGCGTCACTGCATCAACTGCCGCTTTTTCTCATAGAGTATGAGATAGATCCCCTGGAATTCAGGGGAGAGATAATAATCGAATCTGCCCATGACGGCAATGTCTGCAACTTTGCAGATCCCGATGACCCAAGAACTGCGGACAAATGCGATCAGTATATAATACCCGTCAGCTGCGAGATCAAGGACGGGGCTTCATACATAACATCCGAGACCTCGAAGTCGGGGCTGGAGGTCTGCAGCTGTGTCAAAAATGTCCTTTCCCAGAAAAACCAGACAGAGTTTTTATTAAACAACAATAAGACCACCTGCATAATGCGGACAAAAGCATCATCAGAAAGAAAAATAAAACTTGTTAAATATGCCATTCTTTGCGATTCCATAAGATACCCCGACTGCAGTCTGACGGCCAGGGAAGAAATGAACAAGGCCCTTTCCGTAAGTGTATCTGAGCTGCACAGAAAACACGAAGGATGCCTTAGGACCTACTGGAAAAACTGTTATGTTGATATCGACGGTGATGATGAACTGGCCCAGGCAGTTATATTCAACATGTATCAGCTGAACCAGTCGGCCAGCAAAGACATTTACGGGAACATAGCACCCAAGGGACTTTCCGGCGACGGATATGAAGGTCAGTATTTCTGGGATTCGGAGATGTTCATACAGCCATTTTTTACCATAACCAATCCGGCGATCTCAAAGACTCTTATTGAGTCGAGACATCTGCAGCTGGATCATGCCCGTGAGAATGCAAAGATCATGGGACATAAATGCGGGGCGCTTTATCCCTGGAGGACCATAACCGGAGAGGAATGTTCCGGATATTATCCGGCAGGCTCGGCCCAGTATCACATAAACGGAGATATAGCATATTCAATAATCGCCTATTATCTGGCAACAAAGGATATAGGTTTCATTGCAGAAAAAGGTGCGGAGATAATATTCGAGACCGCAAGACTCTGGATGGATACGGGCAACTTTTACAGGGGGGAATTCCACATAAACGATGTTACCGGACCTGATGAATACACCTGTGTTGTCAATGACAATTATTATACCAATGCCCTGGCCCAGTATCATCTCAGATGGGCTGTGAAGTTTTACAGCATGCTGAAAGAAACAGGGATGCTGGATCCGGTGGCAAAAAAAATCAAATTCAGAAAGGCTGAGATAAGGGGATTTATCAAAGCGGCGGAGGCCATGCATCTTCCCTATGACCCGGAGACGAAAATCAATCCCCAGGATGATTCTTTCATGCGAAAAAAAGAATGGGATATCGCCGGCATCCCAAAGGAGAATTTTCCTCTGCTTTTGCATTACCACCCTCTGCATTTATATCGCCACAGGATATGCAAACAGGCAGATACTGTTATGGCTTATTTCATACTTGAGGATACCCAGAGCGAAGAAACAATGCACAACTCTTTTCTCTATTATGAAAAAGTCACCACCCACGATTCTTCATTGTCACAGCCGGTTTTCAGCATAGTTGCCGCCAGGTTGGGCATGGAGGAAAAAGCCTACAGATATTTCGGAGATTCTGCTAAGCTGGATCTTCTCAATCTATATAACAACACCGAAGACGGCATACACACCGCCAACATGGCGGGGACTTTTCTCACCATAGTATACGGATTCGGAGGTTTCCGGCTCAAAGAACAGGGCATATCCTTCGATCCCATGCTTCCAAGCAAATGGAATGCCTATGACTTCAAAATATTATATGAGAATTCCAGGATAAAGGTTTATGTCACAGAAACCGAGTGTGTCTTTTCTCTGGAAAAGGGAAAAAGCAAAATGATAACTGTATATGGGAAACCTTACAGACTCAAAAAAAGGCTGGTCATAAAAAGGTCTTCCGGTGAAATCGAATAAAAGACAAGGACAAAAAACAATGGTTTACGAAGCTGTTATTTTTGATCTGGATGGCGTGCTGTGCCATACAGACAAATATCATTATATGGCATGGAAGGAGATCGCAGGAGAACTGGGCATCAGTTTTGACAGAAAGATCAATGACCGTATGCGCGGTGTGAGTCGTATGGAGAGCCTGGAAATACTTCTTGAAAATTTCAAAGGGAATCTTTCCTGGCAGCAAAAGGAATGTTATGCACAAAAAAAGAACCGGATATACCGTTGCCTGCTCAAAAACATATCCGAAAAAGACCTGGAGCCTGAAGTGAAACAGACGCTTGATGCCATAAAGGCATCGGGCATAAAAACCGCCATCGGCTCCTCCAGCAGAAACACAAAATTCATCTTGGAGCAACTGGGGCTTTCCGGGTTTTTCGATGCTGTTGCCGACGGCACTGACATAACCCGATCAAAACCCGATCCGGAGGTTTTCATAAAGGCTGCAGAATTTCTGGGGGTAGAACCCAAAAGCTGTCTTGTGGTTGAAGATGCAGTAGCGGGACTTACGGCGGCTGCGGCGGCGGGCATGGACTGCGCTGCCATGGGGAATCTCAAAGATTCGGCAAAGGCGGATCATTACCTGGACAGGTTTTCCGATCTGCTGCACATATTATGATTTTTTTGTTCGCCGCTACTCAAACTGAGTATGTGTCACAGAGAAGTACTTACAGAAGAAGTGTGCACAGAAGAAGTATATCAAAGAGGAGGTTTCATGATCCTTGCTGCAGATATAGGCGGGACAAAATTGCTTTTCGGACTTTTTGAAGTTCGGGAGGGCAGCAAACTTGCCCCGAAATATATACGAAGGTATCAAAGCCGGCAGTTTATGTCACTTTATGAAGCGACAGAGACGTTTCTTTCGGATGTGAGGGAAGAAACAGATGTGTCTGATATCCAAACCGCCTGTTTCAGTATGGCGGGTCCCGTGGTGGAAAACAGGTGTTTTCTGGTCAACCTCGGCTGGCATGTGAATGCGGATGATATGAAAGAAAGATTACCACATATAAAGGATATTATCCTTTATAATGATCTTGAGGCGACGGCCGTGGGACTTAAGGGTCTTAAAAGTGACGATTTGGTTGAGCTTACACCGGAAATTTCTTCTAAGGAGACGGACAGCAAAGCTATACTGGCCGCAGGCACGGGACTGGGCGAAGCCCTTATCCTGGGCGGAAAAGTTTTCCCTTCCGAGGGAGGACACTGCGAATTCGGTCCGCGTACCTTGGAAGAAATAAGATTGTGGCATTTTCTGCATGAACATTACGGTCATGTCAGTTATGAGCACATTCTTTCCGGTGCAGGCCTGTGCCGGCTGGCATTGTTCGTTATGAACGAAAAGGGAATAAAGAAGCCCGGATTTGATCTTCTGCCCGAAGAGATATCACGAAGGGGCCTTGACGGAGACTGCGAGATATGCAGATCCGCCCTTGATATTTACACCGGCATAATGGGAGCCGAAGCGGGGAATCTCGCTCTTAAATCCATGGCTCTGGGAGGCATATATCTGGGAGGGGGCATACCGCCGGAGATAATATCAAGGCTCCGAAAAGAGGACTT